>NZ_CP138988.1:1822500-1972500 GCF_044594215.1 Olleya sp. R77988
AGATAAGTCTGTTCTTAAATAGTCTGCTAATCGACTACTGTTTGGTGCTTTGTAATTTATACTGTTTCCATTTATAGGATTATCGTTATCGGGTTTTGTAAAAGGTTTTCCAGAGTGCCAGTTAACACCTAAGGCTAGCTTTAATTGTTTCCATTGGTATGTGCTTCCGTAATTTATTTGATGTTGTACATCAAAATTATTCGGAAAATCTATCCCATTATTTAATGTGTCAAAAGCATAGTTATTAGTGCTATAACTATAACTTAACCATGTGCTAAATGCATCCATTTGTTTGTTAACCAATATATCAATCCCTTTAATATTATAATTACCTATAGCATTTATAAATTGGTATTGGTTCTGGAAACCTTGACTTCTAGTGGATATACCTGTTACTTTTTTTATGTAACCTTCTGCACTTACAAATAGCTTGTTTTTATTGTAAGTTAGCCCAAAACTAGCTTGTTTACTTTTAATGATTGGTATAGTATTATCATTAGCTAAAACCCATCTGTGTTTTTCTATGCCTAAAAAATCGTTTTGTAAATCTATAAGCTGTGATGTGCTTTGGCTTTTAAATTCGCCAGAAAGTTCTGCGCTAAAATGTTTAAAAAACCGCTGACTTAAATACAGTCTAGGTTCTGTAATATGCATATTAAATTTTCTGAAGTAGTTGTTGCGTAAACCTAATTTTATTACAGTGTTTTTGTTTTTTGAATTATAAATACCTTCTGTATAAGCACTATAAGTGCGTAAGACACGTTTAATATCTCGTTTAAAAAAAGGAGAATTTACTTCTTCTAAATTGCTAATTCCAACTTCATCAAACTGAAAACCACCAAGTATTGTTATAGCGTTTAAATTATAATTAGCATCAATTTTAACTCCATTATTAATGACTTTGTTTTCTTGTATTAATCGTTGATTATTTACAATGTCATAGTCAGAGGATTTTAAATCATAATTAGAATAATAGGCTTGAACTGTCGTGTTTAATTTGTTATTCCAATAGCGTGTATAGTGTAATGCTGAGGCGCGATTTTGTTGTTTTAATTGATTGGTAGTGTTTTGTGGTGTTATGCTGTTTTCTGTATATTCTTCAAAATCTAATTGGTTAAAAACATTAAGTAATGTAAAACGTAGTTTGTCTTTTTTACCAAGATCATGAAGTAATTTTAATGAAATATCACTAAAGCGAAACGTTTGATTGTCTGAAACCGAAGTTTGACTATTGGATACTTCAGAGTCTTGAAACACACGTTTATAATATTGATTATATGTTGGTGTATTTAATACATCTGTTATAGATCGTCTTGTGGCTAATTGTAGTTGTGTTTTTTTTGCTAAAGGGATAACAACAAAACCATCTGCAGTAATCATGTTTATACCTATTCCTGCATTAAAAGCATCATCTGTATTGTCTGATAATTGCATGTCAATTACACTAGATACACCATCACCATATTTTGCACTAGTTCCGTTTTTAATTACGGTTACATTTTTAGTTAAGTAAGGGTTAAAAGCAGATATTAAACCAAAAAAATGACCAGATTGAAACATTTTTATTCCATCATACAAAATTAGGTTTTGGTCATGTGTTCCTCCTCTAATATTAATATTAGAAACGGTTTCGTCAACACTTAAAACTCCAGGTAATGCTTGTATGGTTTGAAGCACATCTGGTTCAATCAATCCAGGAAGTATCCCAAAGTGTTTTGGCTGTATAGTAATGTTTCCGGATTTGTTTTTGTTTATTCCTGTAGTTAGATAATTAGAGACAATTACTTCGTCTAATTTCTGAAAAGAAAAATTATTAACAGCACTAGATACTGTAATAAAATGGCTGTCTAACTTGTTAAATTTTAATGTGGTTTGGGCTTCAATATTAGATAGTGTAGTATCTAAACTATCTTTAGTATTAAAAGTGACAAATACACCTTTTATAGCACTATCTGCATAAGAAAAACTGACTTTAAATTGGTGTTCAATAACAGATAAAGCATCTAGTAAGGGAAGTTTTTTATTTTGGGCATAGGTTGAAAAACAACTTATTAGTAATACAATTAAAAATAGTGTAGTTTTTAACGATTTACTCACGCGTTAAAATAATAGTTTTGTTAGCTTTTTTGTATTGTAATTGTAAAGGTTCTGTTATAGACTTAAGCGCAATAGTTATATTGTTATGTGTAAACTTACCTGTAAACAATGTACTTGTATTTATAGTATTAACATCAATCTTGACATTGTATTGTCTTTCAAACTCTGCTAATACTTCGCTTAAAGGTACACTAATAAAACTACTTACGCTATTTAACCAATCGGGTTGTGCTTTTGTAGTTGCAAATCGATCTGCTTTTTTATCATTAATAATTAAAAAAGAATCTCCTGCATTTAGCATAGTTTTTTCTTTACCAAAATCTACACGTACAGTCCCTTCAAAACAAGTGACTTCAAAATAATTAGGACGTTGTTTAATATTAAACTCTGTACCAATTACGGTTACTATTCCAGCATCTGTATTAACACTAAATGTACTTCCTTTTGTAACTTTAAAATACGCTTCACCATCAAGGTTAATACTACGTTTGGTATCGTTCCAATCCTTTTTATTATAAGTAATTTTTGATAATGCGTTTAGATTTACTGTAGAGTTGTCTGGTAATTGTACTTGAGTTTTTTCTGTATATTGTGTAGCAATAGTAGTATCTAAAGTAGTTGTGTAATAGTAAGAGCCAAAACAAATAGCCAAAATTGCAGCAACTTTTAGTAAAGGTTTATACCAACTGTTTTTTGCAGTTTTAGAGTGTTCGATTTTAGATGTAACGGTTTGTAAAGCATCATCAGTATTAAACTCTGGCGCTTTAAACCCTTTACTATAATTAGATAGCTTGATTAAAGACTCATAATCCTCTAAAGCTTTAAATGCTTCAAGCTCTTCAGGAGATAAGTTATTATCTAACCATTTTAATATTAATGTTTCTCTTTCCATATTCGTTATTCAACTATATAACAGATTGCTAATTAAAATTCCTACCTAGTTTAATAAAACTATTTATAGTTTTAATTTTATAATCCATCAATCTCTTGTCTCAATTTTTTTAAAGCGCCATAAATGCGTTTTTCAACCGCTTTTGTACTGATTCCTAAAATTTCGGCAATCTCTTTAAAACGTTTTCCTTCAGTACGATTCATTAAAAAAGCAACGCGTTGTGCTTCTGTTAAATTAGAAATGGCTAATTCTAATTTTTGTCGGTATTCATTTTCTTCCATTAAAAATTCTGGAGACTCATTTGTCTGATTAGTACGTTTTAATTTTTGATGTTTAAGTACCACTTTTTGATGTGCAAATTCATTTAACATTAAATTATTTGCAATGGTAAACACATAGCTTTTTGCTTTATCTGGACTTACTTTTTTGCAGTTTTCCCATAATTTAATAAAAGCTTCTTGTGCTTTGTCTTCAGGATTTAATCGGTCACCAAACTTATAGTATAAAAAATCATGAAGACTTTTAGCATGTTTTTTAAAAAATGCTTCAAAGCGTGATTTTTCACAAATATTATTATGTAGTGGTTGCGACATAGTTTTTATAATGATGTGCAAAATAGAAATATTTTTTTTGATTTTAAGGGTAGGGATTTTTTAAAAAGAAATGTTTTATTACTGAAAGCAAAAATTATTGCTTTGAAAAAGAAAAAATTTATTTAAAAAAAAATCTAAATTCTATACTTATTATGAATTTTAAGAAGATGCTTTTTTTGCCTCTAATTATATTGGCTGCGTTTTTTTCTTGTCAAGATGAGGCATCAGAGATTATAAATCCAGAACAAGAGGAAATAATTGATGGTAGCTCCACAGTTGCTAACTTAATGAGTAGAACAGCTACAAACGATGGGTCAAATGATAATATTATTGATTACGCTAATTGCCTTGAAGTTGTATTGCCTGTTACTGTAACTGCAAATGGTGTTACAATTACCATTCAGAGTTATACAGATTTTGAAGCGTTAGAAGCACTTTTGGACGCGTTTACAAATGATAATGACGAAGTAGAAATAACATTTCCAATTACAGTAATATTAAACGATTATATTCAAATTATCATTAATAATCAAGAAGAACTAGAAGCCCAAATAGAAAACTGTAATGGAGAAAATGAGGCAGATGATGATATTGAGTGTGTAGATTTTCAATACCCAATAAGTTTTTCTATTTACAATACAGATTTTCAGGTAATTGAAACTATTACAGTAGATAATGACGAAGCACTTTATAATTTTTTAGACACATTAAATGGACCTGTTTTAGCTAGCTTAAACTTTCCTGTAGCACTAATTTTGGCCAATGGAAATACGTTGGAGGTTAATAGTAACCAAGAATTAGAAGTTGCTATTATGGAAGCAGAGGATGATTGTGATGAAGATGATGATTACGATTATAATGATGACGATGAGTGTACTGAAGAGTCGATTGAATTGGCTTTAAAAGAATGTCTTTGGGAAATTACAACTTATAATAATACTGATGTATTTAACGATTATTATTTGGATTTTGATCCTAACTATGGTTTTGTAGTTTATAACCAAAATGGAAATGTTGTTCATGATGGTACTTGGGCTATAAGTGTAAATAATGATGGAAGTTTTATTGTAGATTTTGATACCAATTGGCAAGATTTAAATGGAGTTTGGATTATCGAAAACTGCGATAATCATGACGAGTTTAATTTATACAATATGAGTGCTCAATCTTCAATGCAAATACAACAAGATTGTGGATGTAATAATCCAGAAACATTAATTAATGATTTGATTATATATATGCCATTTGCAAATCAAGTTAAAGATTTAATTAGCCAATATGAACCAGCAAATACTACAAATAGTTTTGTAGAAGATAGAGCTGGAAATCAAACTTGTGCTTTGGCTTTTACAGGAAATGATACGTTTGAAATCCCTGTAAATGCATCAAATCAACTTGTTCAAGGAGATAGTTTTACTATTAGTGTTTGGTTTAAAATGCAAAACACAGATGCAGGAGATTTAGAAATCTTTTTTAGGTCTCCAGGTAACGCAACTCAAGGTTTTCAATTAGGAGTGTACGATTTAAATACACCATTGTTTTTTGACAATCTAGGAACATCGGTTTGGGATAATGACTGGAATGGAGAGGTTGATGTTGTATGGGAAAACACAGATTGGCACCATTTAGCTGTAACAGTAGACTCTAATAATACAATAAAATTTTATAGAGATGGAGTACAAAGAAATACTATCGCTAACTCTAGTTTTAGTATTGGTTCTCAAGCTGCAAATTCGTATATCATAGGAGAAGGATTTGTAGGTCATTTAGACGATTTGAGAGTTTATAAAAGAACCTTAAACCCAAATGAAATAAACATATTATATACATTGGATGCAGAATGTTATGATTGTTTGTAATTAAAATATAGTTTTAGTTAAGTTAATTATTAATCATGAATGATTAAAAGGTTGCTAATTTTAGCAACCTTTTTTTATGGAATTATTTGCAGTCTAAACTTCGTAAATACGCTTCAAATTCCTATTTTTGTGCTTCCTAAAAAACAGAAAAAATTATGTTTAATAATTTAAGCGAAAAGTTAGATAAAGCGTTACACGTACTAAAAGGACACGGAAGCATTACAGAAGTAAACGTTGCCGAAACCTTAAAAGAAGTACGTAGAGCACTTTTAGATGCCGATGTTAACTTTAAAATAGCTAAAGATTTTACTAATAGAGTAAAAGAAAAAGCACTAGGTCAAAACGTATTAACAACGTTGCAACCAGGACAATTAATGGTTAAAATCGTTAAAGACGAATTAACAGAATTAATGGGTGGAGATGCAGCTGGACTTAATATGTCAGGATCACCAACTATTATTTTAATGTCTGGTTTACAAGGTTCTGGTAAAACAACTTTTTCTGGTAAATTAGCCAATTATTTAAAAAACAAGAAAACTAAAAAACCTTTATTAGTAGCATGTGATGTATATCGTCCAGCTGCAATAGATCAATTACATGTTGTTGGAGATCAGCTTAAAGTAGACGTATATAGTGATAAAGGAAATAATGATCCTGTTGCAATTGCACAAGCAGGTATTGCACATGCAAAGCAAAATGGACATAATGTAGTAATTATTGATACAGCAGGTCGTTTAGCGGTTGATGAAGCTATGATGACAGAAATATCTAATATTCATAAAGCCATCCAGCCACAAGAGACGTTATTTGTTGTAGATTCTATGACAGGTCAAGATGCTGTAAATACTGCAAAAGCATTTAACGATGTACTTAATTTTGATGGTGTTATATTAACAAAATTAGATGGTGATACACGTGGTGGAGCAGCAATTTCTATTAAATCTGTAGTTAATAAACCTATTAAGTTTATTGGTACAGGAGAAAAAATGGAAGCAATTGATGTCTTTTATCCTTCACGTATGGCAGATCGTATCCTTGGAATGGGAGATGTTGTGTCTTTAGTAGAAAGAGCTCAAGAACAATTTGATGAAGTAGAAGCAAGAAAACTTCAAAAGAAAATTGCTAAAAACCAATTTGGTTTTGACGATTTCTTAAAGCAAATTCAGCAAATCAAAAAAATGGGTAATATGAAAGACCTTGTTGGAATGATTCCTGGAGCTGGAAAAATGATGAAAAATGTAGATATAGACGATGATGCTTTTAAAGGAATAGAAGCTATCATACACTCTATGACACCTAAAGAAAGAACAAACCCTTCAGTTATTGATGCAAGTCGTAAAAAAAGAATTGGTAAAGGTTCTGGTACTTCTGTACAAGAAGTTAATCAATTGCTAAAACAATTTGATCAAATGGCTAAAATGATGAAAATGATGCAAGGAGGAAAAGGTAAAGCAATGATGCAAGCAATGAAAAACATGAGGTAACTCATGTTTTTTTATTTATTATAAAATATAATTACAAATTATCCAACGATGACAATACTAGACGGTAAAAAAGTAAGTAACGATATTAAAAACGAAATCAAAGCTGAAGTTGATAAAATGAAAGCTAATGGTGAAAAGGTACCACATTTAGCAGCAGTAATTGTTGGAAATGATGGAGCAAGTTTGACTTATGTTGGTAGTAAAGTTAGAGCTTGTGAGCGTGTAGGATTTGAATCTACAATGGTAAGATTATCTAATACAACATCAGAAGTTGAATTATTGGATAAAATAGATGAGTTAAATAATAATGATGATATTGATGGTTTTATTATCCAGCTGCCATTACCACCACAAATTGATACCCAAAAAGTCTTAATGGCTGTACATCCAGATAAGGATGTAGATGGGTTTCATCCAATGAATTTTGGTAAAATGGCTTTAGATATGTCAACATTTATTCCAGCAACTCCTTTTGGGATTTTAGAATTATTAGATCGTTATAATGTAGACACTAAAGGTAAACATACAGTAGTAATTGGTCGTTCTCATATTGTTGGTCGTCCTATGAGTATTTTGATGGGTCGTAAAGGTTTTCCTGGAAACTCTACAGTAACATTAACACATAGTCACACAAAAAACATCACACAAATAACTAGTCAAGCAGATATTATTATTTCAGCTTTAGGAGTGCCAAATTTTTTAAAAGCAGAGATGGTTAAAGACGATGTTGTTATTATTGATGTAGGAATTACACGTGTGCCAGACGATACTAAAGAAAGAGGTTATAGAATTACTGGTGATGTAGATTTTGAAAATGTAAGTAAAAAAGCTAGTCATATTACACCAGTTCCTGGTGGAGTAGGACCAATGACAATTGCAATGCTTTTAAAAAACACGTTATTAGCTAGAGAGCGTCACAGAATGTCTTAAAAATTAAATACTTAATTTAGCAGCCTGAAATTATTAATTTCAGGCTTTTTTATGCAACTATTTTCTCGTGTACAATTTGGAAGTTTGGAGCATCTTTTGCCAATTATTTTGGCGATAGCTTTGTGCATGGCTATATTTCAATTTGTAAAAAGAAAGTCTGAATCTGTAAAAATAAAAGTATTTCAAGTTTTAGGTGTTTTTGTATCGTGCTTTATAACCATATTTCATTTGTGTCAAATAGTTCAAGGAGGTTACAGTTTACAATCAGATTTACCATTGTACTTGTGTAGTTTTATGGCATTATTTATTTTTATATTTACATCAACCAGAAAATTTTTACTGTTTGAAGTTTTATTGTTTTGGATAATTGTAGGTACCTCCCAAGGAGTGATAACTCCAGATATAGAAGTTGGTTTTCCTTCTTTTGATTATTTTAGATATTGGATTGTGCATCTAGGTTTAATTATTATAATAGCTTATGCAATTGTAATTTTAAAAATGAAACCTAACTTAAGAAGCGTAATAAAATCTTTTTTAGCATTGCAAGTTTATTTAATTATACTAATGCTAATTAATAAGTTGTTAGATGCTAATTATTCTTATTTAAATAAAAAACCAGAATCTGGATCAGTATTGGATTATTTAGGAGAGTGGCCAAATTATATAATAACTGTACAGTTATTATTAATCCCAGTTTTTCTATTAATTTATATGCCCTTTTTTCTTACCAGAAATAAGAAGTAAATCATCTATTTTAAAAAAACAGGTAAATCTTTTTTATTAATTTCTTCTTCTTCTATTACGTGCTTTGTCTTCTTCGTAGTTTTTTGTTGAATCCTCAAGTAGTAAGTGTAGTGTTTTTAACTCTGCTTCAGTAAAATTACGATGCTCTCCAACAGGAACATCCAACTTAATATTCATTATTCTAACACGTCTTAGAGACGTTACCTCGTATGTTAAATACTCGCACATACGTCTAATTTGTCTATTAAGACCTTGAGTTAAAGTAATCCTGAAGGTATGCGAATCTATTTTTTTAACAGAACATTTTTTTGTGGTTTTATCTAAATCTTCAAGATAAATACCGCTTGCCATTCTGTTTATGAAGGTTTGAGAAATGGCTTTGTCTACTGTTACTAGGTATTCTTTTTCGTGATTATTACTAGCGCGTAAAATTTTATTTACGATGTCACCATCATCTGTCATAAAAATTAAACCATCACTTAATTTATCCAATCTACCAATTGGAAAGATGCGTTTTGGGTATTTAATAAAGTCAATTATATTGTCCTTTTCTACATTAGTGTCTGTAGTACAAACAATTCCAACAGGTTTGTTAAATGCTAGATAAACAGGTTTTTCTTTATTAGTTTCAATGATTTTACCATCTACAGCAACGACATCTGATGGACTAACTTTTGTTCCCATTTCTGGTACAATACCGTTAATAGTGACACGTCCAGCATCAATTAGCTTATCACCTTCACGACGAGAGCAATATCCAGCTTCGCTTAAAAACTTGTTTAATCTAGTTAATTTTTCTTCCAAAATATTAGTTGTTTATAAAGTCTATAATGGCTTGATTAACACTGTTGTCTCTTAAACCATGACCAAAACCTTCTGTTGTAATTAGTTTTGAGTTTTTAAAGTTAGCATTTATTAACTCAGCTTCGTCATAACTTATGATTTGATCTTGTTTGTCATGTATGATTAGTCCTTCTAAATTTATTTTTTTTGAAAACTTTGCTGCAGAATAAAATGAAGGTGGATTGTTAAATCTATCTACAACTAATTGATTTAAACCGTTTTCTATACGATTATTATAACTCATCATATTAACATAGTTTTTAAAAACCTTTGTAAATTCTGATGGAGCACCTAGTAAAATCATTTTTTCTAATGATTGGTTTTGGTGTTTATGTTGAAAAAAAACAGAAGCCATACCACCAACAGAATGCCCTATAATAGTATTAGCTTTATAATGACTGGCAACTACGTTTATAAACTCCGAATATAAGATGGCATTAAATTGCGTTCCGCTAGATTTACCATGTGCAGGACCATCTAACGCTACAATATTATAATCTAGTTTTTGTAAGGTCTTAATTAGATTTTTCCATCTAAAGGCATTGCTTTCCCAGCCATGAGCAAGTAAAATAGTTTCTTTAGATCCTTTCCAAGTATAGGTTTGTATTGATGCGTCTTCGTAATTTAAAATCTGTTGACTTGCAGTGTTTAAAAACTTATCTTCTTTTTCATTATTACGTCCTTTTCTTGGTGTAGCAAAAAGGTCTAAAGCTTTAGAGCTTGCGTATTTTGGAGCAATAAAACTAACGATATTTAGAGTGCTTCCTATTATTTTGGGTATTGCTTTAGCAATTGTTTTTTTCATTTTAGTCTTCTCTGTTAACTAAATCCATAGAAAAAGCAGGAGTACATATTGCAATATATTCGCATGCGATAGTAAATGGGTTGGAGTATTGTACTCTGGTGTTTTTATTAATCTTAATAGATTGTCCAGCTTTTAGTATAATTATTTCATCGTCAATTATAAATTGCTTTTTGCCTTTTATAATATAGGTGTATTCATCAAATTTGGGTGTTTGAAAAGGCTCGCTCCAACCAGGAGGAGCAATCATATGTGCAATACTTATGTTGGAATTTCCATCTGTGGCTTGACCAAAATGCTCTTCTATAACTTTGCCATCTGTTGTTGGTACAACAAAAGGACTGTTTTGTATTTTGTAATTTTTGTTTGTAGCCACTAATCCACGAATTTTAATTTATCTTTTTAGTTTGAGTAAGACTTGTAAAATAGATTACCAACCCAACATCAATTCTTTAATTTTTGCGGTATCTGGTATATTAGCTTCTTCAATGTTTTTTGTCATATCAAATCTAAACTCTCCAGGTAATTCTTTTTTATCAATTAAGAAAAACACATCACTTTCTTTTACAAAAATAGATGCACTTTTAAACGAATTTTGAATTTTAGTAATGGTGTATTTTGACTTAATCTCTCCAAAGGTACTATTATAATTTATTCCTTTTTCGGTTTTAAATCTTGGATCTTTAATCCTTATACTAGATATAGTTGCAGTAGAATCTAATGCTTGTTTTGGAGTAAAACTTAGTAAGTGTTTCCCTCCTTTTTCATAAATATCAATAGTGTTTAAGGTTCCTGTAAATTCATCTCCAGCAATTGGACTAATTATGGAATCTTTTGCAAAGATTGTTTTTAAATCTTTAACTTGAGTCGAATCTGTTAATAATCCAATGTTTTTATTTTGTATTAAAAATGGATCCATTTCTGTTTTACAAGATGTAAAAGTTATTGCTATGATGCTTAATGCTAATAGGGTTTTTTTCATCAAAAATTATTTAATTTTTTTATTTCTTTTTTAAGTTTTAACTAAATTATTTCATTACACGCTTTAAAATACCAAACACGCTTCTTATAAAAGTCGCGCTTGTTAATACTTTAATTATTGGGTTTTGTGCAGTACTTTTTCTTCTAGTTGAGGTTGATTTAGCTTTTTTTGCTGCTTCTGCTTTTTCTGCTTTAGCGTCTTCTTTAATTTGTAAAGCTTCTGCTTTTTCTATTTTTTTATTTAGCATTTCATAAGCACTTTCTCTATCAATTGTTTCGTTGTATTTTAAAACTAGTTTAGAGTCGTCTAATAAAGCTTGCAATTCGTTTGCATTTAACACATCCATTCTGCTCATAGGTGCACGCATCATTGTTGCAGCTAATGGTGTTGGACGTCCTTTTTCATCTAAAGCAGAGACCAAAGCTTCTCCTGTACCTAAAGATGTTAATACTTCTGCAGTATCATAATAGTCTGTGTCTGGATAGTTTTGTGCTGTTAGTTTAATTGCTTTTCTGTCTTTTGCTGTAAAAGCACGTAATGCATGTTGTATTTTTAAACCTAACTGACTTAAAACACCTTCAGGTACATCTGTTGGATTTTGTGTTACAAAATATAAACCAACACCTTTACTACGTATTAGTTTAACAATACTTTCTATTTGATTAAGTAATGCTTTTGAGGCTTCGTTAAAAATTAAATGAGCTTCGTCAATAAACATGATTAATTCTGGTTTTCCAGAGTCGCCTTGTTCTGGTAGAGTTTCATAAATTTCTGCTAACAAGCTTAGCATAAATGTCGAGAATAATTTAGGCTTATCTTGTATATCAGTTAGACGAATAATATTTATATAACCACGACTGTCTCTTGTGGTGCGAAGTAAGTCTTCAACTTCAAAACTTTTTTCGCCAAAAAACAAATCTCCTCCTTGTTGTTCTATTTCTATAACTTTTCTTAAGATTGCTCCAGTTGAAGCTGTAGATATGCGTCCATAAGCGTCTTCAAATTCTGCTTTACCTTCTTTTGTACAGTATTGTAAAATCTTTTTAAAATCTTTTAAATCTAAAAGCGGTAATTTATTATCATCGCAATATTTAAAAATGACAGCAACAACTCCAGATTGAGTATCTGTTAAATCCAATATTCTTGAAAGTAAGACAGGTCCAAACTCGCTAATAGTAGCACGTAATCTTACACCATCTTGCTCAGAAAGACTCATGATTTCTACAGGAAATCCTTTAGCTTCAAAGTCTAAACCTATTTTAGCATGACGCTCGTCAATTTTTGGGTGACCAGGACTTGGTTGTGCAATACCACTTAAATCTCCTTTAATATCCATAAGTAAAACCGGAATACCTTTATCGCTTAAGTTTTCTGCTAAAACTTGAAGTGTTTTGGTTTTTCCAGTACCAGTTGCGCCAGCAATTAAACCATGTCTATTCATAGTTTTTAATGGTACATTTACATAAGCATCTTTAATAGTTTTACCATCTAGCATGGCAGAACCTAGTGTAATATAATCACCTTTGCATGTATTACCTTCTGTAATGTGTTTGAAGAAGTCGTCTTGTCTACTCATTTTAAAAAAATTTGTTGTAAAAATACTAATCTTAGCTTAAATGGTTAAATAACTTTTGACTTTAAATGTTTAAAACTTTCAATAGATAAGATTATCTTTGCAAATCATGAAACAAGAGATACAAGATTTAGTTAATAAAGGACTAATGTTGCCTTTAATGGAAGAGTTTTATACCATCCAAGGAGAGGGTTATCATAAAGGTACTGCTGCCTATTTTATAAGAATTGGTGGTTGTGATGTTGGTTGTCATTGGTGTGATGTTAAGGAAAGTTGGATAGCAGATTTGCATCCTCCAACTAAAACTGAAACTATTGTAACTAATGCTAAAAAGTATAGTGATACTGTAGTTGTTACAGGTGGAGAGCCATTAACTTGGGACATGACAGAATTGACTAAACAGCTAAAGTCTGAAGGTTGTAAAATACATATTGAAACTTCTGGAGCGTATGAATTAACTGGAGAATGGGACTGGATTTGCTTATCTCCTAAAAAAATGAAATTACCTACACAAGGTGTTTATGATAAAGCAAATGAGTTAAAATGTATTATTTATAATAAAGACGATTTTAAATTTGCAGAAGAACAAGCAGAAAAAGTAAATAATAATTGCATTTTATATTTGCAGCCAGAATGGAGTAAACGTGATACTATGATTCCGCTTATAGTAGATTATGTTATGGCAAACCCTAAATGGAAAGTGTCATTACAAACACATAAGTATTTAAATATTCCCTAGACTTCTTAAGATTTAATAAACTTAATAGATTGTCTTCCACTATTGTTATGAAAATCTAAAAAGTACACTCCAGATGCTAAATTTTTAACATCAAAAGTATAGTGTTTTAGATTTGCTGAAGCTTTAATTTGTTCTCTAGACAATTGTTTTATAAAACGACCTGTACTATCATATAATTCGATTAGTAGGTTGTCATCACTTTTAAAATTAATAGTAAATTTTAAATAGTCCTTAACAGGATTCTTTAATAGTGTTATGTCTAAAGGCGATTTTTGTGGTTCTGCAATATCTTCAATACTTAGTGTTTGATCTGTATATTTATATACTCCTGTTCCAGAAGCGTAGGCAACGGTTGGAGACACAACAAAAATTCGATTTAAATTATTTCCAATATTTAAATCAGTCCAAGTTAACCCTCCATCTGTAGTTTCATAAAAACCTGTGGAGTGTCCTCCAATCCAACCATGAGTTTCTGATACAAAACCTACAGCTTGGATATATGTTTCAGGTGCATTTGCGCTAAACCAAGTGCTTCCACCATCTGTTGATTTTATAAATTTTCCTAAAGTTGGTGTTACAGACTCTACAGCTCCAAAAATAACACCAGTATTACTATCTAATATCTGGATTTTCCACACATATTCTCCAACAACATTCGAATTGTAAATTTCTGTCCAAGTAGTGCCACCATCTACTGTTTTTAATAACGTTCCACCAGTTGCATTTCGTCCTGCAACAAAACCAATAGACTCTGTTAAAAAATAAATCTCCACTAAAGCATCAGCATAAGCAGACATGTCTATGGATTGCCAAGTCATTCCGCTATCTGTTGATTTAATAACTACTGCAGGATTAAAATACGCACCACAACCATAAACAGTACTTGTTCCAACAGTATCTAATCCGCAAATAGCTGCAGGGTTTGGGTTTATGTTTGTAATGGCAGTCCATGTAACACCACCATCAGTAGTTTTGTAAACTACTCCGTTTAAAGTCCCTAAAAACCCAATGTTTTCATTTAAAAATTCGATATTTCTAAAATAATGACTGCTTCCTAAATCGGTTTGGTTTAATTGTTCTGTCCAAGTAAGTCCACCATCAGTAGTTTTGTAAACAGCAGCATAAAAACCATTAGCAGCCCAACCAATATTAGCATCTAAAAAAAACACGTCATCAAAACGTTGATTATTTGGGTTGGAAGATAGGTTTGGTACAGCTTGCCATGTTGATTGAGCAGTAATATTTAAACTAAGTAAAAGAAAGATTAATTTAATAAATTTCATGATGATTAGATTTTCTACTTACAAAGCTAGTATTTCTTTTTTTAAACATAATTTAGGAGCTATTATATATACATAACTCTTAAAAAGATTAAACTTTTGAATTGATTTTTTTTACTCATATTAAGTATTTCTTAGTTTTAAATTTCATTTTTAATATAATTTGCTATTATTTGTTTTAATATGTAAGCTTTTTTGTGTTTGTTGTTTTAATAATGAAACTTAAGTCTAATATTTGCATCATCAATAAGAACAAAAGAATTTAAAATATAAGATTATGTGTGGAATTGTATGTGCTTTCGACCTAAAACAAAAAAGTGAAGATTTAAGACCTCAGGTTTTAGAAATGTCTAAGACTATTCGTCATCGTGGACCAGATTGGTCAGGTATTTATAGTGATGATAAAGCTATTTTAGCGCATGAGCGTTTAGCAATTGTAGATCCAGCTTCTGGAAAGCAACCATTATTTAGTCCAGATAAAAAATTGGTTTTAGCTGCTAATGGTGAGATTTATAACCACAGAGAATTAAGAAAACAATTTCCAGATTATGACTTTCAGACAGAAAGTGATTGCGAAATAATTTTAGCATTATATAAAGAAAAAGGTGTTGATTTTGTAGATGATATGAATGGAATTTTTGGTTTTGCTATTTACGATACCGAAAAAGATGAATACTTTATTGCTAGAGATCATATGGGAATTATTCCTTTATATATAGGTTGGGATCAAAACGGAACATTCTATGTTGCTTCGGAGTTAAAAGCTTTAGAAGGAATTTGTTCTAAAATTGAGTTATTTCCACCAGGACATTATATGTCTAGTAAAGATGGAAAGTTTGTACAATGGTATAAAAGAGAGTGGAGAGATTACGATGTAGTAAAAGACGTAGACTCAGACAGTATTAAGTTAGTAAAAGACGCTTTGGAGGCAGCAGTTAAGAGACAATTAATGAGTGATGTACCTTATGGTGTGTTATTATCTGGTGGTTTAGACTCTTCAGTAACCTCTGCAATTGCAAAAAAGTATGCGCAAAAACGTGTAGAAAATGATGGAGCAAGTGATGCTTGGTATCCACAGTTGCATTCTTTTTCTGTAGGATTAGATGGTTCTCCAGATTTAGCTGCAGCACAAAAAGTAGCAGATTATATTGGTACAGTACACCACGAAATAAAATTTACAATTCAAGAAGGTTTAGACGCAATAAAAGATGTTATTTATAATATAGAAACTTACGATATTACAACAATTCGTTCCAGTACACCAATGTATTTAATGGCTAGAGTTATTAAGTCTATGGGAATAAAAATGGTGTTGTCTGGTGAAGGAGCAGACGAGATTTTTGGAGGTTATTTATACTTTCATAAAGCACCAAACGCTAAAGAGTTTCATGACGAAACAGTACGTAAATTAGATAAACTTCACATGTACGATTGTTTAAGAGCTAATAAAAGTTTAGCTGCTTGGGGAATTGAAGGTCGTGTACCATTTTTAGATAAAGAATTTATGGATGTTGCTATGAGTATTAACCCTCAGGATAAAATGATTAATGGAGAACGCATGGAAAAATGGGTAATCCGTAAAGCATTTGAAGATATGTTACCAGAAAGCGTTGCTTGGAGACAAAAAGAACAATTTAGCGATGGTGTTGGTTACAGTTGGATTGATACTTTAAAAGAAGTTGTAGAAAAGGAAGTTACGGACGAGCAAATGGAAAATGCAAAATTTAGATTCCCTATCCAAACACCGCAAAACAAAGAAGAGTTTTATTATCGTTCTATTTTCGAATCTCATTTCCCAAGTGATGCAGCAGCTTTAAGTGTGCCACAAGAGGCAAGTGTAGCTTGTAGTACAGCTATTGCTTTAGAGTGGGATGAAGCGTTTAAAAATATGAATGAGCCTTCTGGTCGTGCTATTGCAAATGTGCATGATAAAGCTTATTAAAAATAGACTATTGATTTTAGCAAAATAAAAAAAGCCCAATTTTAAAATTGGGCTTTTTTTTAGTTTAATACAAGTTGGCTTAGAATTGGATCTGGAGTTAGATGCTCAATTCTGTCAATAACTCTAAATAGTTTTGTTTTGTCTAATGGTTTAGAAATGCAATCTATAAATCCTGCATCATATACTTCGCTATTAATCTCAGCAGATGAGTATGCTGTATGAGCAATAATAGGTAAATAAGGTTTAAACCCTTTAATTATTTTTCTAGCTTCAAAACCACCCATTTTTGGCATTTTAAGGTCCATAATTACTAATTGGATATTGTCATTTTCTTTACAAATATTAACTGCTTCTTCACCATTATTAGCTCTTATAACTGTGTATTTTCTAATACTCATTACACGTTTTATTAGCATAAAGTTAATGTTATTGTCTTCTGCTATAAGTATAGTAAGTGGTTTTACTTTATCAACAGGGTTTAGTTCTGCTTCTTTTTTAGGAGTAATTGGTAAACCGTTAAGTTTTAATGGAATTGTAAAAGTAAATGTTGTTCCAATATTTTCTTTTGATTCTAGCCAAATCCTACCACCTAACATTTCTATATAAGCTTTAGATATAGCAAGTCCTAACCCTAATCCGCTTAAGTTTATTGTCTTGTCATTTTGGATTCTGTTAAACCTATTAAAAATATTTCTAGAGTCTTCTTCAGACATTCCAATTCCAGTGTCTTTGATATAAAACTCTAGTGCATTATCATCAGGATTAATATTATATCCAAAATTAACTTTTCCGCTTTCTGTATACTTAACAGCATTATTAACTAAATTAACAATAACCTGTATAAACTTAGTCTCGTCACTAATTAATTGATACACTACAGGGTATCTAGGTTGGTCTAAAAATATTTGTAGAGGTTTGTCCTTCGGAATAGTAATTTCAACAGTTTGTTTAATGTCATTTAAAATTTCATCTAAATTAAAAGCGCTATGATTTGGCTTAACTTGATTAGTATCAATTTTAGACATTTCTATTAAATCATCAATAATAGAAACAAGGTTTTTACCACTTCTTGTAATAACTGTTATGTATTCTTTTTTCTCAGTTTCAGATAGTTTTTGAGTACTTAATATATCAGAAAACCCAAGAATAGCATTCATAGGTGTTCTAATTTCATGAGAAAGGTTTGTTAAAAAAGAAGATTTTAAAATTTCACCTTCTTCAGCTTTTTCTTTGGCTTTTTTTAGTTCAGCTTTTTGTTTGTTGTTGCTTAAAAATAAATCACCAATATGAGAAAACTCATTTGAAAATTTCTGTAATTCTGTAATAGCAACCTCGTCATTTTTCTCCAAAACTTCTGTAATCAAATTTAAAGGTCTGTGTACAAGAGATTTAAAAGTGAAAACATAAGTTGCAAGGATAGCTACAAAACTAACTGTAAAAATTATTAAAAATAAATTGTGATAGTCCTCTAGAAAAAAGAATGAAATCAATGCTAATAATAAAAATAAAATACCAGTAGCAGTTACTAAAGCTAACATTCTACCATAGGTTGTAGATAAATAGTCTTTCATAAGATAGGTTTAATAGTTTGGGGATCGCGAAAATAGCAAATTATTTAGTTACATTATTTATTTTCCTACAAAAGTTTTTTTAATAGACTATTAATCAAAGTATTGTTGGGTTTTATTTTTTGATTGATTAATCTGCTTTGTTTATCTAAAATCTGCCATATTTCAGTGTATTTGTTAATCAAAAATATCGCTTCTTAGAGGTTTAGTGTTTTTGTGTGATTTAGAAAAGAAAAAAAACCATCAAAATTAAGTTTAAGGTCTTTTTTAGACGTTTTAAGAGTGTTTTAAGGTTTTTAACAAATGTTAATAATTTTTCTATTCTACACTTAAATTAGCTTGAAAGACTTTTAATATTTCGTATATTTGTTTGTATTCAAAAGGATGCTATTAAGCGTCTTTTTTTATGCCTTAAATAATAAAACAGATCATAAATAATATTTAAAATATGAGCGAAAAAAAAGAAAGCTTTAACGAACACGGTTATTCGGCAGATAGTATTCAAGCTTTAGAAGGGATGGAGCACGTACGTATGCGTCCTTCGATGTATATTGGAGATGTTGGTATACGTGGTTTACACCATTTAGTATATGAAGTTGTAGATAACTCGATTGATGAAGCTTTAGCTGGACATTGTGATAATATTACAGTAACCATTAATGAAGACAATTCAATTACCACAGAAGATGATGGACGTGGTATCCCAATTGGAATGCACAAAAAAGAAGGTGTATCTGCTTTAGAAGTTGTAATGACTAAAATTGGAGCTGGTGGTAAGTTTGATAAAGATTCTTATAAAGTATCTGGTGGACTTCATGGAGTTGGTGTAAGTTGTGTAAATGCATTATCAGAGCATCTTAAAGCAACTGTGTTTAGAGAAGGTAAAGTCTATGAACAAGAATATGAAAGAGGAAAACCTTTATATCCAGTAAAATCAACAGGAGATACAGATAAAAGAGGAACAACAGTTACTTTTAGACCTGATCCAACAATTTTTACACAAACGTTAGAGTATAATTACGAAACGTTAGCTAGTAGAATGCGTGAATTGGCCTATTTAAATAAAGGGATTACGGTACATTTAGTAGATAGAAGATCTAAAAAAGAAGACGGATCTTTTGAAGGTGAAACATTCCATTCTGAAGAAGGATTAAAAGAATTTATTCAATTCTTAGACGCTACAAGAGAACCTTTAATGAAAGATGTGATTGCATTTGAAGGAGAGAAAAATGGTGTTCCAGTTGAGGTTGCCATGATTTATAATACTTCATATGCAGAAAATTTACACTCATATGTAAATAATATTAATACACACGAAGGAGGTACACACTTATCAGGTTTTAGACGTGGTTTAACGCACACGCTTAAAAAATTCGCTGATAATTCTGGAATGCTAGACAAATTAAAATTTGACATTGCTGGAGACGATTTCCGTGAAGGTTTAACAGCAATTATTTCGGTAAAAGTTCAAGAACCACAATTTGAAGGACAAACAAAAACTAAATTAGGAAACAGAGAAGTATCTGCATCTGTAAGTCAGGCAGTTTCTGAAATGTTAACCGATTATTTAGAAGAAAATCCAGACGATGCAAAAACCATTGTGCAAAAAGTAATTCTTGCTGCTCAAGCACGTCATGCTGCAAATAAAGCGCGTGAAATGGTACAGCGTAAAACTGTAATGAGTATTGGTGGTTTACCAGGAAAATTATCTGACTGCTCAGAGCAAGATCCTGCAAAATGTGAAGTGTATCTTGTCGAGGGAGATTCGGCAGGTGGAACAGCAAAACAAGGTCGTGATAGAGCTTTTCAAGCTATTTTGCCTTTACGTGGTAAGATCTTGAATGTAGAAAAAGCAATGTCTCATAAAGTATTTGAAAACGAAGAGATAAGAAATATTTTTACAGCACTTGGTGTAACAATAGGAACAGAAGAAGACAGTAAAGCATTAAATCTTTCAAAATTAAGATACCATAAAATAGTAATTATGTGTGATGCCGATATTGATGGTTCTCACATTGAGACACTAATCTTAACATTCTTCTTTAGATATATGAAGGAGTTGATAGAAAATGGTCACATTTACATTGCAACACCACCTTTATACTTAGTTAAAAAAGGACAGAAAAAGCAATATGCTTGGAATGATGAAGAGCGTTTAGCAATTATGGAAGATTTTGGAGATTCTGCAAAAATACAACGTTATAAGGGTCTTGGAGAGATGAATGCAACACAACTTTGGGATACAACAATGAATCCTGAATTTAGAACATTGCGTCAGATTTATATCGAAAATGGAGCAGAAGCAGACAGAGTCTTTTCTATGTTAATGGGAGACGAAGTACCACCACGTAGAGAGTTTATTGAGAAAAATGCAATTTATGCTAATATTGATGCATAAGTATGACGCTTAAATAATTAGAAAAAACGTAAGGCGAAAACCTTGCGTTTTTTCATTTAAAAAACAATATAAATTCCTATTTTTGTAGGACTTTAAACAATACAATTAAAATAATAAAAAAAATATGAAAGTAACAGTAGTTGGAGCAGGAGCAGTAGGTGCAAGTTGTGCTGAATATATAGCAATAAAAGATTTTGCTAGCGAAGTAGTAATCCTTGACATTAAAGAAGGTTTTGCAGAAGGTAAAGCGATGGATTTAATGCAAACCGCTTCATTAAACGGTTTTGATACAAAAATTACAGGAAGTACTAGTGATTATTCTAAAACAGCAAACTCTGATATTTGTGTAATTACCTCTGGAATTCCTAGAAAGCCAGGAATGACTCGTGAAGAGTTAATAGGTATTAATGCAGGAATTGTAAAAATGGTATCTTCTAGTTTGATAGAGTATTCTCCAAATACAATTATAATTGTTGTGTCTAATCCAATGGATACAATGACTTATTTAGTACATAAAACAACTAGCTTACCAAAAAGTAAGATTATAGGAATGGGTGGAGCGTTAGACTCTGCACGTTTTAAGTATCGTTTAGCAGAAGCATTAGGAGCACCTATTAGCGATGTTGACGGAATGGTAATTGGTGGTCACTCTGATAAAGGGATGGTACCATTAATTGGCAAAGCAGCAAGAAATAGTGTAAAAGTTTCTGAGTTTTTATCAGAAGAACGTATGGATCAAGTAGTACAAGATACTAAGGTTGGAGGAGCAACGCTAACAGGTTTGTTAGGGACTTCTGCTTGGTATGCTCCAGGTGCAGCAGTATCTGCAATGGTACAAGCTATAGCTTGTGATACTAAAAAAATATTTCCTTGTTCTGCTTTTTTAGAAGGAGAATATGGTTTAAACGGTTTATCAATAGGAGTACCTTGTGTTTTAGGAGCTAACGGAATTGAAAAAATTGTTGAGATTAGTCTGTCTGATGCAGAAAAAGCAAAATTAGCTGAGTCTGCTGAAGGGGTTTCTAAAACTAATGGACTATTGGAATTATAGATTTTAAAAGTTGTAAAATTTGTTATGGCAAGATATTTGTCTTTAATAAGTAAAACAACAAATAATTAAACGTAACAAATTTTACAAAATGAAAAAATTAGTATTCTTATTATTAGCAACCTTTAGCATATCTATGGTTGCTCAAGAAAAATTAACAGAAGGTGTAATGGCTTCTAAAATGACAATGTCAAGTCCTAATGAGGAAGTTAACGCTCAATTGTCAATGGTTGGAGATATTAACATTATAACATATTTTAAAGAAGATAAAACAAGATCAGAGACTAATAATCCAATGTCTGGAGAGTCTGTAACTATTATTGATGCTAAAGCAAAAAAAATGTTGACTTTAATGAATAACCCTATGTTAGGTAAAAAATATATGGCTACAGAAATTGAAGATGATGCTGATACTTCTGGAATTGAAGTCTCTAAAGGAGATGAAACTAAGACAATCTTAGGATATGAATGTCAAGAGTATAATGTAACAATGAATGCTGAAGGAACAACTGTAACAATGGATTTGTTTACTACTGAACAAATTGTTGCATCAAGTGAGCAAACAGCTAAGTTTGGAGATGATTTTAAAGGATTTCCTTTATTAATGACTATGAAAATGTCTCAACAAGGAATGGATTTAACTATGACTTATGAGATTACTGACATAAAAAAAGAGGCAGTATCTGACGATAAGTTTGATATGACTCCACCAGAAGGTTATGAGAAAATGGAAGGAATGTAAAATCCCTTTTTCAAAATTATAAAAGAGCAACTATTTTAGTTGCTCTTTTTTTATACAATAAAAGCAGTACTTGTTCCATTAGTATTAAACACTATATTTTTCTATATTTGACACATGAAGTTTAAAGGGTACATAGGTATTATAATTTCTGCACTTACGTTTTTTGTTGTTAGTCAACAACAAATAACTGTACCTAATCAAGAAATTGTTTTGCAATTTTCTGAGACTAATGTTTCATCCTCACAAACCAAAGAGGCAATTGCAGCTATTAAAATTCAACTTAAAAATATTGGAGTTGAAAACACGCAATTAATTGAAAAAAATGGAACATTAAAAATCACTTACTATAGTGATATTACTGCAGATACTGTAAAAGAAATTTTATTAAAACAACATTTGGTTGATGTTGTTAATCAAGATAAAACTTCAGATTTACCAATAGACGATAACTATAATCTTGATGTTTTTGAGATTAATAAATCGACAGAACCAGGAGTAGGGTTTGATGGAAAACATAGTGTTGAGGTAAAACAAGAATATACTAGAAGTTCCCAAATAACAGTTAGTTTTTCAGCTATAACTGAAAATAATTATCAAATAAATCAACTGTATTATATTGCTCAAAAAGTTAACACGACTATTTCAATAGGTGTTGATAAAGGCACGTATAATATTCCGGAAGTAAGAGCAGGTCCTACTGCTTAAAGATTTTTGATTCAAAAATCAATTCACTTTTAAAAGCTTTAATTTTTAACAAAAGAAGCTTTAAATAATTCATTTTAAACTATTAAAAATAATTGTCAAATCTTGGCGTATACTATATATTTGCGCAATTAAAAATTTGACTATAAATAAACAAAACCATGCAAAGTAAAGGATTAGTAAAAATATTTGCAATATTGTTTGGATTGGTAAGTATTTACCAATTGTCTTTCACGTTTAAAAATAACGCGATAGAAAGCAATGCAGCACAAGTGGCAGAAAGTAAGATTGAAGCCTCAGCAGAAGACCGTTCTGCTAAAGTAAACGAATTTGCAACGAACTATTTAGACTCGTTAGCAACATCTAAAGAAACTGTGTTTTTAGGAAATACATATGCAGATGTAAAACAAAACTCAATGAAGTTAGGTCTTGACCTTAAAGGAGGTTTAGAAGCTATACTTCAAATATCTGTAAAAGATTTATTAATTGGATTATCAAACAACAGTACAACACCTGCTTTTAGAACAGCTTTAGATAATACTGACAAAATCCAAGAAGATAGTCAAAACACATACTTAGAAGACTTTTTTACTGCTTTTGATGAAATTAAAGGAGATAAAAAATTAGCATCACCAGATATTTTTGCTAACCGATCTATGGTTGGAGAGATTGACTTAAATATGAATGATGCTGATGCACAAGTTGTTTTAGAAAGAAAAGTAGACGAGTCTATCGTTTCTGCTTTTGAAGTATTACGTAATCGTATTGATGAGTTTGGTGTAACATCTCCAAACATCCAGCGTTTAGGTAATTCTGGTCGTGTATTATTAGAATTGCCAGGAGTTAAAGATCCAGAACGTGTTACAAAATTAATTGTTGCAACAGCACAATTAGAGTTTTGGGCTGGATTGAAGTCTTCTCAATTTAATGGGTTTTTAGCGCAAGCAAATGACTTAATTAAAACAAAAGAAGAAGCTAATACTACAGATGAAGTAACGGAAGAGAAAGAATTAACAGAAGAAGAAAAAGCAATTGCAGAATTAACAGGTGAAGAAAATGAAGCTGTTAGTGTTGTAAATCCATTATTAGATTTATTAATTGCTCCTCCTTTTGCTAATGGTGCAACTTTAGCACAAGTTAAAATAACTGACAAAGAAAAAGTAGAAAGTTATTTAGCAATGCCAGAAGTACGAGCGTTGTTACCTGGAGAATTAAAGAATACTAAATTTGTTTTTGGAAAACCAGAAGAAAATAGTGAGCTTGTAGATTTATTTGTTTTAGCAGGAACTAGAGATGGTGTACCACCTTTAAGTGGAGCTGTTATTACAGATGCACGTCAATCTTATAATCAAGCAAATCAAGTAGTGGTTAGTATGTCAATGAATAGCAAAGGAGCTAAGATTTGGGAAAAAATGACTGGAGATGCTTATAAAACACAAGGTCAAGTGGCAGTAGTATTAGATAACACTGTGTATTCTGCACCTTCTTGTACAAATGGAGCAATTTCTGGTGGAAGTACTGAGATTTCTGGTAGCTTTAAATTAAGCGAAGCAACAGATTTAGCAAATGTATTACGTGCAGGTAAATTACCAGCAGAAGCACAAATTATTCAAAGTAGTGTTGTTGGACCATCTTTAGGTCAAGAAGCTATCGATAGTGGTACAATGTCTTTTGGTATTGCATTAGCATTAGTATTAATATGGATGGTGTTTTACTATGGTAAAGCAGGATTATTTGCAGACATTGCAATGCTATTTAATATCTTATTAATATTTGGTGTATTGTCAGGTATTGGTGCTGTATTAACATTACCAGGTATTGCAGGTATTGTATTAACAATTGGTATGTCTGTGGATGCAAACGTACTTATATTTGAGCGTATTAGGGAAGAATTATCCAAGGGTAAAGACCAGAAGTCAGCCATACAAGATGGATTTAGTAATGCCTTATCGTCTATTTTGGATGCCAATATTACAACAGGATTAACTGCCTTAATCTTATTTGTTTTTGGTACAGGACCAATTAAAGGATTTGCTACAACCTTATTAATAGGTATTGGTACTTCTTTATTTACTGCAATATTTATTACTAGATTATTAGTAGATTGGTACGTAAACAGAGGTGGTAAATTAGATTTCTCTACAAGCTTAACTAAAAACTTGTTTAGAAATATTAATATCGAGTTCCTTAAAAAGCGTAAAGTAGCTTATATTATTTCTGCAATTGCATTAGTAGCAAGTTTAGCATCGTTATCAATAAATGGTTTAGATCAAGGTATTGATTTTGTTGGAGGACGTACAACGCAAGTGCGTTTTGCAGAACCAGTAAGTGCTGTAGAGATTGAAGGTATTTTAGCATCACCAGAAGTATTTGGAAGTGCAACAGTAAAAACTGTTGGAGATGATAACAACTTAAAAATATCTACTAAATATAAAATTGACGAAACTGCTAACGAAGTAGATGACGAAATAAGAACTAAATTATATAGTGCCTTACAACCTTACCTAAAAGGTCAGTCTTTCGAGGATTTTAAAGACCTATCAAAAGCAGATAAGCAAGTAGGTATTATGGATCAATATAAAGTAAGTCCATCAATTGCAGACGATATTAAGCAAGCGTCATTCTGGGCAGTCTTAGGATCTTTAGTAGTCGTGTTTTTATACATTTTATTCCGTTTTAAAAGATGGCAATTCTCACTTGGTGCAGTAGCAGCAGTATTCCATGATGTAATAATCGTACTTGGAGTATTCTCTTTAACATACAAGTTTATGCCATTCTCAATGGAAATAGATCAAGCATTTATTGCAGCTATATTAACAGTAATTGGTTACTCGTTAAATGATACGGTTGTAGTATTTGATAGAATTAGAGAGTTTTTTAACGAGCATACCAACTGGCCATTCAACAAGGTTATTGATAGCTCATTAAGCAGTACGTTAAGTCGTACATTAAATACCTCTTTAACTACATTAGTAGTGTTATTAGCCATCTTTATTTTTGGTGGAGAATCTATTAGAGGATTTATGTTTGCCTTAATAATTGGTGTAATTGTGGGTACATACTCATCATTATTTATAGCAACACCAATCATGTACGATTCGGTTAAAAAAGGAAATGCAGCAGACGCATTAAAAAAGAAAGAAGTAGTAGTTGATGAAACTGTAGTAAAGTAATCAAAAACTAATCTTATATAAAAAGCCTTTCTATTAATTTAGAAAGGCTTTTTTGTTTTTGGGCGTTACCCACTTTTGCTTTTAATGGCAAAAGTGCGTCAGGCTTTCCGTTACAATCTTTTTGTTCGTGCCTCACAAAAAGGATTTTCTCTACAATCCTTAACGCAAGGCAAGCCTAAGTTTTATTTTCTATCCATTGTTCCGTCAACTTCCAAAGCGAGTCTTTAAAAGTGTCTTTAAAAAATCCAAAATGCTTAACATCATTTATATTTAAATCTTCAGGGATAATATGTCGTCTATCAATAGTCGCATTAGTAAATCTATCTGTTAACCAATCTACACTTGCTTTAGATGCAAACTTATCACGAGGAAAGCTAATAGATAGGACATTACAGTTAACCTCATTAAAATGTAACTGTCTTGTATTAGCTTCTCTAAGTAAATAGTCAGGATGGATTCCCCATTGTCTCCATTGATAAGCCACTTGTTTAGGCAAGTTTTCAAAAAGACCTAAATGTTTAGCAGGAAAATAGTTAAATATTGGAGTAGAAAAAGGTATCAATGCATACCAAAATGTAAGCATCCTAAAGCGGTTAAAGCCATTAAACTGTTTCCAATAACCACTTTGAGAGCATATCATTATAATATTATCTACTAACTTAATATTTGGATTTAACCCAATAAGTTGTCCGCCAATACTATGTGTAATAAGAGTTAATTTATGATTTGGATTTTCTTTTTTAATAAAAAAAAGAAGATTACTTTGGTCAATTGCCCAATCACTAAGATTACTAGTGTTTGATTTTAAGTTATCAGAATCTGATGCACCAATACCAGAATAATCAAAAGTATAAACAGTAAAGCCTATTGTAGAAAAATGAATAGCAAATTTAAAATAATACCCTTGCAAAACACCAGTTGCAGAAGATATTACAATACTTTTATTGTTGGGTATTTTAGGTGTAAATTTTGAAACCGAAAGACTTCTGTTATTGCCAGATTGTATCTTAAAAGTTTCAGAAGTCATACATATGTTTTACTGCTCTAATTTATATTCAAAATAATCCATTTTGTCACCAACATCCAATAATAGTTCTTGAGCAGTTCCTGCATTAAGTTCTAACACAAATTGTGCAGGTGTATTGGATGGTAAAGAAGTTTCGTCCATTGCTTTTGCATTTTCCTGAAAACTAACAATACGCTTATTATGATCAAAAAAGATAAGGTCTAATGGTATACGTGTGTTTTTCATATAAAAAGAACGCTCTCTAACATCATTAAAAACAAACAACATACCTTGGTTGTCTTTCATGCTATCTCTGTACATTAATCCAGTTTGGATTTCGTATTCAGTTTTAGCAATTTCAATATTAAAAATTTTAACAATAGTATCTGTGGTACCTTTAAAAATAGTTAACTCTCCTTCTTTTTTAAAGTCTACTTTAACAGGTTCAATAGTTTTTTCTTCTTTACAAGATGTAATGCTTATAGCAATTAAACAACTTAAAAATAAGATAGTAGGTTTAATAAATTTTATCATTATTTAACTGTGTTTTTTGGTTTAAATAGAAACATAAAGTAAAGTCCAATTAAAATAAATGGAATACTTAACCACTGTCCAGTGTTAAGGTTAAACCAGTTTATAAATTCATCTCCTTGTGGTTCTTTTACAAATTCTACAAAAAATCTAACGGTCCATAGTAATACTAAAAACAACCCAAATAAAAATCCTGTTTGATCTTTTTTATTGGTTTTGTCGTAAACAAACCATAAAATTAAAAATACAAAGATGTAACAAAAAGATTCATACAATTGTGCTGGATGACGATATGGAACAGCTTCTAATAAGCTAGACATATTTGGATTATCTGTAATAGATGCGTATGCTTTTTTAACATCATTAATACCTGTTGCTTTTGTAACATCCCTTAGTCTATTAACACCACCATAATATTCTTGAATAAAACGTACACCAAGTTCAGAATCTGTAACTTTTCCGATAATCTCTGAGTTTATAAAGTTTCCTATTCTAATAAATATTGCTCCTGACGCAACTGGTATTACTATGCGATCTAAAATCCACATTAATGATTTGTAATTGTATTTTTTACGATACAAATACATACCTATAATTATTCCAATTGCTGCTCCATGACTGGCAAGTCCCATAAAACCTTGAAATTCAAAACCACCTTTAAATTTAAAAGGTAAAAAGACACTAAAAAAGTCTTGCGAAAATAATTCTGGTTGATAAAAAATAACATGACCTAAACGTGCACCAAGCATTGTTGCTAGTACTGTGTAAATAAATAAAGGGTCTAAAAACTCTAAGTTTATTTTTTCGCGTTTAAAAATGCGCTTCATAATAGCATGTCCTATTACAAATGCAGCAATCCACATTAAACTATAAAAATGAATTTTGAAGTTTCCTACAATATCAATTCCTGTTAATGGATTCCAATCAAATTTAAGTGCGTACATAGTTTGTTTTTTTGCAGTTGTAAATATAGTACTTATGGTTTATTTATTTTAATTACTTGACAAAGGTTTAGCAAAAATTTAATTTTAATAACTGTGTTTTGTGCTTATGCGTTAGTGATGGAATACTTTGTCTTCGCTCAGTACAGGCTTTCTGTTTGAGCTCCTCGAAGAGAGCAAGTAGTGACAGCCTGTTAAAATGTCCAAAAAATTATGGTACTGGATCATAACCACTTCCTCCCCAAGGATGACAACTAAAAATACGCTTTATACTTAATCTTAACCCTTTTAATACACCATGTTTTTGAAAGGCTTGTTTGGAGTAATGAGAGCATGTTGGTTGGTATCTACAAGTTGCAGGTGTTAATGGAGAAATAAAGGTTTGGTAAATCTTTATTAAGAATAAAAATGGTGCTATTAGTATTTTTTTCATAATAAAAACCCTCAATTAAGAGGGTTTTGAAAAATATTATTAATTAGTAGAAAAGGTCGTACCTTCTTTACCATCATTTAATTGGATACCAGCTTCAGCTAACTCGTCTCTTATTTGGTCTGATAATGCAAAATCCTTATTTGCTCTAGCTTCTTGGCGTAATTTTATTAATAAATTTACTGCTCCAGAAAGTTTATCTGTTCCTGTTGCTGCTTCGGTTTTATCATTCTTTAATCCTAAAATATCATACACAAAAGCATTAATTGTAGATTTAAAATGGTTTAAATCTTTTTCTGTTACTGTTTCTGTTTGGTCTTTTATTTGGTGGATGTATTTAGCAGCTTCAAATAAATGTGCAATTAATATTGGTGTGTTAAAATCATCATTCATTGCATCATAACATTTTTGCGTCCAAGCATCAATGTTTAATGTAGACTTTGCTGCTGGTTTTAAGTCACTTAATTGACTAATGGCTTCCATTAATCTATTGTAACCTTTCTCGCTTGCTAATAATCCATCATTGGTTAAATCCAAAATGCTTCTATAGCTGGATTGCATCATAAAAAATCTAATGACACTTGGGCTAAAAGCTTTAGACATCAAATCGTTTGTTCCTGATAATAATTCTGGTGGATTTATAATGTTTCCTGTAGACTTAGACATGCGTTGTCCATTTAATTCTAACATATTTGCATGCATCCAATAGTTTACTGGTGTATTACCTTTTGCTGCTTGATTTTGAGCAATTTCGCACTCGTGATGCGGGAATTTTAAGTCCATTCCACCACCATGTATATCAAATTGTTTACCTAAATATTTAGTGCTCATAGCTGTACATTCTAGATGCCATCCTGGAAATCCGTCACTCCAAGGTGAAGGCCAACGCATTATATGTGTTGGTTCTGCTTTTTTCCAAAGTGCAAAATCTTGAGGATTTTTCTTGTCAGACTGTCCATCAAGTGCTCTAGTGTTATGGATTAAATCTTCTAACTTACGTTTACTTAAAATACCGTAATTATTAGTTTCGTTATACTTATGTACATCAAAATATACTGAACCATTTACTTCGTATCCAAATCCATTATCTATTATAGCTTTTATAAGTTCTATTTGCTCTATAATGTGTCCAGTTGCTGTAGGCTCTATACTTGGTGGTAAAAAATTTAACGTGTTTAAGATATTATGAAAATCTACAGTGTAACGTTGGACAACTTCCATTGGCTCGATTTCTTCTAATCGTGCTTTTTTAGAAATTTTGTCTTCTCCTAAATCTGCGTCATTTTCTAAATGTCCAGCATCTGTAATGTTTCTAACATATCTAACTTTGAATCCTAGATGTTTTAAGTATCTAAAAATCATGTCAAAAGACATGAAAGTTCTAACATTTCCTAAGTGTACATTACTGTATACAGTTGGTCCACAAACGTACATTCCAACATAACCTTCGTTAATAGGTTTAAAGATTTCTTTTTCGCCACTTAGCGTATTATATATTTTTATGTTTTGTTGTTTGTAAAGTTCCATTAGTGTTTTACTAAAATTTTGTCTCTAATTTAATGTAATCTAAAAATTCGCGTCTAGTTGCTTTCTTTTTAAATTGACCTCCAAATTCTGAGGTTACTGTACTACTCTCTATGTCTCTAATCCCTCTAGAATTAACACATAAATGTTTGGCATCAATAACGCATGCAACATCTTTAGTACCTAAAACGTCTTGTAGTTCTTTTACAATTTGAATAGTTAAACGCTCTTGTACTTGAGGTCGTTTTGCATAATAATCTACAATACGGTTCATTTTAGAAAGCCCAACTACAGTTCCGTTAGAGATGTATGCAACGTGTGCTTTTCCAACAATCGGTAATAAATGATGCTCGCAAGTAGAATATAATGTAATGTTTTTTTCTACTAACATTTCTCCATACTTATATTTATTATCAAACGTAGAAGCATTTGGTTTTTTGTCAGGATGTAATCCTCCAAAAATCTCGTTAACAAACATTTTGGCTACACGATTAGGTGTGCCTTTAAGACTGTCGTCTGTTAGGTCTAAACCTAAAGTTTCCATTATATTAGCAACATCTTTTTTTATACTTTCAATTTTATCTGCGTCAGATAGTTTAAAAGCATCCGCTTTTAACGGTGTATCGTGATTGGTGCCTATATGGTTTTCGCCAATAGCATCTTTTTTATCTATATTGTTTTCAATCTTCATCTAAATAAAGTCTATGAAATAGTGTTTAAATTATCTTGCAAAGATAAGCAATAAATAAATCTTGATAAGGGTAGGGATTTGTTAAATATGACTGTTATATAAGTGTAATTAAAAAAAATCGTAATTAGATGTCTATATTAACATAGACTTTATTAAAATTTTCTTAATTTTCGAAACTTAATTTTATCTTAAAAATAATGAAACTTAGAATTTTATTCACCCTATTATTTGGATTTTTGATGTTTTCTCAACAAGGAACAGCTCAAACAAAAAAGAAACAACAAACACAATTAGTAAAATACGATAAAAACGTTGATGCTCCTTTAACTGTTAAAGAGTTAGCAATGTTAAAAGAAGTCTATAAAGATAAATTGGACAAATACGTGTTAAGTAATAAACAACGTGTTAAAGATTTTAAGCACCTTTTAAGAAATAGGATTGTTATAAAAAAGATGGATAATATTACTGATGATAGTAAGTATACTTTACTGTCTAATGTAGAATTATTTAACAGTTATAATTCAGAACTCAAAAGAGATGAAACATTTGATATTTCAACTTTTAATCCACTTAAATATAATTTGGAATTTTTTAGGATAGGATCAATTATATACAAAATAGACAACACCAATTATTATATTATTATCAAATCTCAAACGTATAAAAAATAATTGCATATTATTTTTAAGTTATTATAAAGTATTTTAAACAGACAACAATGAAAAAGTTTCTAGTAGCACTTTTATTATTAAATTCATTTATAGCCTTTTCTCAAGATGTATTGATGCAGACAACCACAGTTAATCAATGTGGTGGTGTGTTTTATGATTCTGGTGGAGCAGCTGCAAATTATGCAGATGGAGAAAGTTTTATTTTAACAATCTGTCCAGATACACCTGGACAACAAGTGCAATTAGATTTTACCGAATTTAGTACGCAGTTAAATAATGATGTAATGATTATTTATGATGGTGATGATAATACAGCATCAGCATTTGGACAGTTTTCAGGCGGAGGAGCAGCAGCAAACCCAGGAATGTTTTCAGCAACACCTACAAACCCAACAGGATGTTTGACAATTGAGTTTACTTCCGATGGAGCAGGTAATACTGGTGGTTGGGCAGCAACTATTTCTTGTTATGAACCTTGTCAAACTATTGTGTCACAAATTGATACTGCAACACCTGCTCCAAATGTAGATGGATATATTAGAGTGTGTCCAAATGAAAATATTACATTGGATGGAAGTGCTACTTTTTCTGTAGACGGAACAGGAGCAACATATGAATGGGATTTAGGTGATGGTAATTTTGTAGCTGGACAATCTGCTACATTTTCTTATGCAACACCAGGAGTGTATATTGTTAATTTAAATGTAACAGACACTAATACAGATCCGGATCCAGCTGGATGTATGAATACAAATTTGATTAATCAAGTTATACAAGTAGGAACAGAACCTGACTTTACAGGTACTCAAGCAGTAGATAGTGTAATTTGTTTTGGAGATTCAACAACAATTAATGGAACAGTTACACCAACTGAGTTTATTAATGATTGTACACCTCCAGTTAGTGGAACAACTTTTTTACCTGATGGTGGAGGAAACTCTTACCAAACGTCAGTAACTGTAGATTGTTATGACTCTGCTCAAACATTAACAGATGTTAATCAGTTAGTTGCTATATGTGTAAATATGGAGCATTCCTTTTCAGGAGATTTAGATATTTTTATAACAGGACCAACTGGTCTTCAAGCTTAGCTTTTTGAACAAGCTGGTGGAGGAACTTACTTTGGAGGAGCTAATGATGACGGAACAAATACTCCAGGAACTGGTGCTGATTATTGTTTTTCAATGTCTGGAGCAGTTTTATTACAAAATGCACCAACAGTAACTGCTGGTACAAACCCACCTAATAATTCTTGGGCTCCTGGTACTTATTTACCGTTTCAAGATTTTACTAGTTTATTGGGAAGTCCTTTAAATGGTGACTGGACAATACAAGTTGTAGATAATTTGAATATTGATAATGGATATATATTTTCATGGAGTATAGAGTTTGATCCAAATTTACAACCTCCAGAATTATCTTTTACTCCAGTAACAGTTACTGAAGGTTGGGATGCAGATCCATCAATTACAAGTACAACAGGAAATGATATTACAGTACAACCAGCAACAGCAGGTACACATTGTTTTACTTATAGAATGACTGATGATTTTGGATGCGAATATACAGAAGTAGTCTGTATAGATGTTTTGCCAGAAATAGATAATGGTTTACCAAATGATTTATTTTTGTGTAATCCAGGAGCGCCTCCATATAATTTTGATTTAACACAAAATAATACACCAATAACAGCTCCTTCTGCAATTCCAGGTGATTTAGTAATTACTTATCACGAAACTCAAGCAGATGCGGATAATGACACAGCACCAATTGCAACCCCTACAAATTATACTTCAACAGCTGTTTTAGGAGTCCCTCAAACAATAAATGTAAGAATAGAATATTTAAACTCTGGGTGTTTTGTAACCGAAACATTTACTTTAAATATTACAACACAACCAACAATAAATCCAGCAGCAGATATGATTGCTTGTGATGATCCATCTAATGATGGATTTGAACCATTTGATTTAGAAAGTCAAAATTTAACGATTTTAGGAACACAATCTCCTGCCAGTTTTATTGTAACTTATTATTTAAGTTTCGCTGATGCTGATGCTGGAGTAGCAGGTACTGAGCTAGTTAGTCCTTACACTAACACTGCTAACCCTCAACCAATTTTTGTTAGAGTTCAAGTTGTTGGTGATGCAGCATGTTATATTGCTTCCCCTTTAGCTGTTTTTGATTTAATTGTTAATCCTAATGATGATTCTTCATTTACAACTACTCCTAATTGTTCTGGAGCTACAGTAAGTGGAATTATTACAGCAGGAGGAACTTTTGATTTTGATACTGCTCCAACAGATGGAGCAACAATAGACACAGCTACAGGAGAAGTTAATAATGGTGTTGCAGGTACTAGTTATGGTATTGTTTATACTACTATGGGAGTTTGTCCAACTTCTACAACAGAAACTTTTTCAGTCCTTCTTACTGATGATGCTTCATTTACAATGACTCAAACTTGTGATGGTGGAACTGTTGATATGGTTACTACTCCTGGAGGAAGTTATGCATTTAACCCAATGCCAACAGATACAGCAGTTATAGATTCTGCTACAGGAACCATAACAAATGGTGTTTCTGGCGCAACTTATAGTGTTGAGTATACAACTAATGGAACTTGTCCTGCCAGTAGTATTGAATCAGTGACTGTTTATCCTGCAGAGGATGCCACATTTTCTGTTATAGAAAATTGTGATGGAGCAACAATGAATATAATTGGTGATATGGGAGGAACATTTATGTTTAATCCGTTACCAACAGATACTGCAACTATAGATGCTACAACAGGACAAGTTACTAATGGAATTTCTGGTACAACTTACACCGTTGAATATACAACATCAGGACCTTGTCCAGATAATAGTTTTCAAAATGTAACTGTTCTAAATCAAGATGATCCTTCTTTTACTGTTCTTGCAAATTGTAATGGAGGTATAGTTGATTCTGTAGTTACTCCAGGAGGTTCTTATGTTTTCAATCCTGCAGCAACAGATACTGCAGTTATTGATATAGTTACAGGAACTGTTACAAATGCAACACCAGGAGCAAGTTATACTATAGAATATACAACAGCTGGAGCATGTGCAGAAACAAGTACACAAGTATTAAATGTGCTTTTAGCTGATGATTCTTCATTTACATTAACTCCTACTTGTGATGGATCTACTGCAGTAATTGATGGTTTAACAGGAGGTACTTTTTCATTTAATACACCTCCAACTGATGCAGCAACTATAGATACATCTTCAGGTTTAATAACTGGAGGTAATCCAAATTCAAATTATATTGTAGATTATACTACTAATGGACCTTGTCCAACAACAACAACTAATACAGTCACAGTTTATCCAGAACCAGTAGCAGTTCCCCCAACTGCATTAGAAGTTTGTGATGATGGCACACCAGATGGATTTACGTCAATAGATTTAAGCATAAAAAACAATGAGATAAGTGGCGGTAATCCAGCCTATGCGGTGACCTATTATTTAACTCAAGCATTTGCAGATTCGGCAACCAATCCATTATCGATACCTTATACAAATGTTAGTAATCCACAAATTATATTTGTACGAGTAGAAGACACCAATACCAGTTGTTATACTACAACGACATTACAATTAGATGTTCAGCAGGCACCAGTAGCATTTGCACCAACCCCTTTAGAGTTTTGTGATCCAGATAGCGATGGATTTGGTGTTTTCACTTTAACAGATTCAGAAGCAGAAATCACAGGAGGCGCACCAGGATTAACAGTAACATATCATGAAACATCAGCAGATGCAGACAATAATGTTAACCCATTAACGAGTCCCTATAATAATATTGTAGAGGATATGCAAACTATTTATGTACGTGTAGAAAGTGCAACTATCGCAACAGCATGTGCCACGTTTGTAGACTTAATATTACAAGTCAATCCAACACCACAAATTACAGATCCAAGTCCATTAGAATTTTGCGATAATGATGCAGATGGTATAGCAGTTTTTGATTTAGAATTAAACAATGCAGAGATTTTAAACCAATTAGATGCAGATGCGACAAATGATTTAGCAGCAGCAGATTACACTATTACATTTTATACCACAGCAGCCAATGCAGCAGTGCCACAAAATGCAATAGCAACACCAAATGCTTATATTAATACCACACCAAATATGCAAACTATTTGGGTGCGTGTAGATGACAATGCCAATGGATGTTCAACAATAACAACCATGGATTTAATCGTAAATCCATTACCAGTATTAGTACAACCAACACCATTAGCTTTATGTGATTATAACAACCCAGGAGACGAGGTGGAAGCTTTCAACTTAGAAGATGCTAATGCAGAAATTTTAGCAGGACAAACAGGTATCACATTAACCCATTACCTAACACAATTAGGAGCGGATACTGCAGATCCAGCAGATCAAATTTCTAGTCCCTACACTAATGTTGTTAACCCACAAACAGTATATATAAGAGCAGAAGACAATGTTACAGGATGTGTTAGTACTATAACCTTAGACTTAAGAGTTAACCCAATCCCATCACCAGTAGTTAATCCTACACCATTAGTAGAATGTGATGATGATAATGATGGGTTTACCACTTTTGATTTAGACAGTCAAACAGCAACAATACTAAATAGTGAGCCAGATGTAAGCATCAGTTACCACGAAACATCAGCAGATGCTGCTAATGATTTAAACCCATTAGTAAGTCCATACACCAATATTGTAGCCTATAACCAAATGATTTATGTAAGAGCAGAAAACGATCTTACAGGTTGTATCACAGTAGTTATATTACCACTAGAAGTACAAGACTCACCAGTCGTACCAGTTGTATTGGACGATTATATTGTCTGTGATGATAACAATGATGGCTTTAATCAATTTGATTTTGATACCGTTATGACACCACAAATCTTAGGGACACAAAACCCAGCAGATTTTGTATTAACCTATCATACAACATTATTAAATGCAGAAAATGGAACCAGCCCAATAGTCAATACAGGCAATTACACCAATGCCACTAATCCACAAACTATTTATATCAGATTAGAAGGCATAGCCAATGGATGTGTAACAACAGGAGAGTTTATTATCCGTGTAGAAGCACCACCAGTAATTGTACAACCAACACCATTAGCAATTTGCGATGAGTTAGATGCAAATTATTACGAAAACAATGATGACATGGCTACGTTTGATTTAACGGTTAAAAATGACGAAATCACAGCAGGTAACGTCAGTTGGATAGTCACTTATTACGAAACTCAAGCAGATGCAGATGCAGATGCAAACGCCATAGCAGACCCAACGATGTATACTAACATGATGGTAGGAACCAATCCAGCCAATCCACAAACAGTATATGTAAGAGTCACAGATGCAGACACAGGATGTTTCAGTTTTACAACCCTAACCATACGTGTGTTACCAAACCCAACACCAACACCAACACCAGATAATTTAGAGTTGTGTGATGATGTTAATGTAGTTGGACCAAACGATTTAATAGAAATCTTTGACCTAACCACCAATGAAGTCGCAACCATTAATGGAGAAACAGGAGTAAGTGCAAGTTATTATACAGATTTAGATGAAGCCCTAATGGGAACTAACCAAATCGTAGATCCAACGATGCATAGTAATGAAGATCCAGCCAATCCAGGTGCAGCCATTACTCCACAAACTATTTATGTACGTGTGACTAACGGAACAGATGCAATGGGAACCGCAGGAACAGGATGTTACACCATTGTAAGTTTTGACGTTATAGTCAACCCATTACCAGTAGTTAGCCCAATAGAAGATTATATCTATTGCGAGTTATTTAACGATGGACAATACGGATTTGATTTAGACAGTAAAACAGACGAGATTTTAAACGGACAAGACCCAACCATTTTCACTGTAACCTACCATGAAACACAAGGCGAAGCAGACACATCAATGAATGCCTTAAGCAGTCCATATACAAACACAAGTAACCCACAAACTATATTTGTAAACATTACCAATACAGTAACTGGATGTGATACTACCACAACGTTTAATATAGAAGTCCAAGAAGCCGCACAAGCCAATCCAGATATGGCACCAATCGTGTATGAGATTTGTGATGACAATATGGAAACTGATGGAGACACAACAAATGATAGTGCACAGTTTGATTTACTAACCCAAAATCCAGACGTATTAGATGGACAAGATGCAGCAAACTATATTGTAAGCTACTATGCAACACAAACAGATGCAGACGCAGCAACCAATCCATTACCATTCTTGTATGAAAACACTGTAAACCCACAAGTTATTTATGTACGTGTAGATAATGATATACAATCAGTAGGACCAATTAGCTTAGATTTAGTCGCATTAGGGACAACAGGTCTAGATGTCAATGGAGATGGAGCAATAGATACAATAGATACAGATGGAGACGGAGTTTTTGATTTACTAGACGTAAACAACGATATGGTTTCAGATGGATTTGATAACGAGCCAGACGGAATCATAGACTTTATAGACTTAGATGGCGATGGTTTAGGAGATCTAGTAGACTTAGATAACGATGGAGTAGTAGATAACGGAATAGACAGTTCAATCTGTTATGAAACCGCAGAAGTTACTTTACAAGTTAATCCATTACCAGAGTTTGAAATAGAAGACAGCTACTTACTATGTATCAATACTAATGGAACAGAGGTAATCAATACACCAGTAATAGACACAGGACTAAACACAACAGACTATACCTTTGAGTGGTTATTAGAAGGCGCAACCCTTACGGGAGAAACCGGAAGTAGTTTAACACCAACACAAGGCGGAAATTATACAGTAATCGTAACAGATGTAACCACAAGTGGAGTCACAATGTGTCAAAACTCAGCAACCACTTTAGTAGAAGAAAGTGAGCCACCAGTAATAGAATATGAAGTCACTACAGAAGCATTTGCAGACGTACACAACATTATGGTAACAGCAACAGGAAATGGGATTTCAGCCTACGAGTTTCAGTTAAATGATGGTGTTTGGGAAGCAGGAGTATTAAATACAGACGGAAGCTATACTTATACATTTACAGATGTAGCAGGAGGCGATCATATAGTAACAGCAAGAGACATTAATGGATGTGGAGAAAGTAGCCTGCCAGTAAGTGTAATGGACTACCCACACTTCTTTACACCAAACGACGATGGCTTTAATGACACATGGAATATCTACGGAATCCAAAACCAACCAGACGCCAAGATTTACATCTTTGATCGTTACGGAAAGTTATTAAAACAATTAAGTCCAACCGGATTAGGATGGGACGGAACCTTTAACGGTAACCCAATGCCAACTAGTGACTATTGGTTTACAGTAGACTATAAAGAACCAAACGATTTAACACAACAAAAACAATTTAAGGCACACTTTACCTTAAAGCGATAATAAAAACAAAAACAATTAAACCTAAAAAAGCCTGAACACTAAAATGTTCAGGCTTTTTGTATTAATAAAATAAAGATTAATGAGGTTTACTTCACCTCAAAAGTAATCTTTAAGTTTACTCTAAAATCTGTAACCTCACCATCAGTTACACTAGCACTTTGATCTTGTACGTATACAGATCTGATATTTTTAACGCTTTTAGACGCGTGTTTTACTGCTTTTTTAGTTGCATCTTCCCAACTTTTATCCGAGTTAGATAATACTTCAATTACTTTTAATACTGCCATAATATTGGTTTTTAATTATTGTTTCTTCTTTAAAATTACGATATAATAATTTATAAAAAAACCTAAACGTAAAGTTCAGGTTTAATTAATAAGTTGACTAAAAGTTTTTTATAATTTAAAACCTAAAGTTAATGTAATATTTGAGTTGCTATTTTCTAATGCAACAGTATCTGTTAAACCTGCATTAAAAAGCTGATTATTTCTGTCTTGTTTGGAGTTGCTAAAAGCTAAATCTAAATTTGTGTTACCAAAATTGTATCCTAAACCTAAAGAGTAACCAGTTAAATCTCCAATTGTTTTACCATCTGCATATGGGCTTTCTTCAAGTCTATATCCTCCTCTAAAGCTAAATTGGTTAACTTTATATTCTGCACCAATTTTGTAGGTAGAAGCAGCTGTTAAAGTATTTTCCATTATTGAGTTTTGAGAATCAAAATAAGAATCTGACGTAGGTTTAAATTTTGTTTTACTATAATCTTTTCTAGAATAGTCAAAACTAATTAATCCTTGTTTTCCAAAAACATATGCTAAACTTCCTGTAATTTTACTAGGAGTTTGTATTCTGTAACTAGGAAAGATGTTTATAATGTTTGGATCAACAATTTGATAAAAATCACCATTTACGTCATCAATAACTAAGGTTTCAAGATACTGTGTAGTTTCTTCTTCTATAGTCATCCATGTTGGAGAATCATAAGTTAATCCAGCTCTTAGTTCATTAGTTAATTTGAAAATTCCTCCTAGTTGAAAAGAAAAACCAGAACCATTTGAAATTAAAGTATTATCAAATAAAACCTCTTGTACTAAAGAAGCAGAGTTTGTGTTAGTCTCATAGAAACTTGTGTAACGCTCATAATTTAAAAAGTGAGAATTAAGATTTAAACCTAAGTAAATATTGTCATTATATTGTGCTCCAGCATTAAAACTTATTTTTCCATTGTAACCATTTGCAACATAATTATAATTTTGTTTAAAAGAATTACCAGCTATATTACTTGTATAAGCTGTGTTATCATCATCAAATGTGTTAGGTTCTAAAATATAAGAATCATACCCTAAAAAAGCTTGCTGGTTTTGATAACCATAAGCACTTCCAATTGCAGAATAAGCATCTGTAGTAGACTCTCCTGTAAAAGCTGAAATCTCATCAAGTCTTAATCCTTGAGCATTAGCTAGAAAATATTGACCAACACTAACATTCCCTGTACCATTAGCTCTCCAATCATTTTCATAATTTTTAGTATTATCAAATGCAATTCCTAAAGTAAACTTTCTCCAAGGAGAATCAGTATTGTTGTTTTTAAAAACAAATACACCTCCACCTTGACTTAAATCTATAGTTGAATTTGAAGTATTACGATTTCCACTAAAATAACTAGTGTTATTATCATTATTTTGATTTCCTAAAGAGATTGAAGCATAACTACTTGTAAATACTGCAGATCCTGCTGGATTTGCACTAATAGCACTAATATCTCCTCCTAGTGCACCAAATGCACCACTCATTGCTTGAAAGCGTGCAGAACCTTTAATTTCTCCACTAGAGTATCTTAATGCATCATTAATATCTTGAGCTTGACTTATAGACATAGATAACACACCTATGACTAGCATAATTATTTTTTTCATAAACTTTTTTTATTTTTTAATTCTAACCTCTTCCTCTTCTTGAACTACTAGATGAAGAACTGCCTCTTGAAGAAGAACTACTTCTAGTTGAAGTACTTGATGGAGAACTTGTTCTTGGTCTTGAAGTGTTACTTCTAGGCGTTGACGTACTTGATCTTGGTCTAGATGTACTTGTTCTTGGTCTTGAATTATTACTTCTCGGTGTAGATGTATTTGTTCTAGGTCTTGAAGTATTTGTTCTAGGTCTTGTTGTACTATTAGTTCTTGGTCTAGATGTAGAATTTGTTCTAGGCCTTAAACTAGAGTTTCTTGTGTTTAATCTAGAGTTTCTGTTTAATAAAGATCCTCTTCTTCCTGTATTATAAGCAATACCTCTTCTGTAATACCCATTATTATATGCGTATCCATTACCCCAATAAGGGCTTCCCCAATATGGGTTCCCCCAAAAATTATTAAACCCATAACCCCATCCAGCGTTCCAGCCCCAAGGATTGTTCCAACCCCATCCAGCATTCCAGCCCCAACGATTAAAGCCCCAAGGTCTATTCCAACCCCAAGTATTCCATCCATAAGGTCTTCCCCAAAAATTATTCCAACCCCAACCATAGTTGTTAAAACCGTTATCGTAAACATTAATGACAATGTTTTCGTTAGTAGCTCCCCAACTTCCGTTTTGACTTGAATCTTCTAAAGAATCATCATAAGTCCCTTGGTAAGAATCAATATCTGTAAAAACATCATCTGTTTCAGTATATGCTTCAGCGTCTTGTGCTTTTTCTTTAAAATAATTTGTGTAGTAATCGTTATTGTTTTCTTCTTGAATTACTACAGTTCTTTGTTCTGCATTTTCCGTAGGTGTTTCATAAATTCCATCACTGGTTTGTCCAACATATTGATAAGATCCACATGAACTTAAAGCCAAAGCAGCTAAAAGAACCATAAAAGCAGGTATTTTGTTAGATAAGTAGTTAATTAATTTCATAACGTGTTGTTTTTAATTGTTGAACATTACAAAAATAGTTAGTTTTGTCCAACTATTTTAATATTTAACATAATCACAATTTTTGTGCCAAAATACTGAATATGAGTAAAAAACTAACAAGTAGAGCTGAAAATTATTCCAAATGGTATAATGAATTGGTTGTAGAGGCTGATTTAGCAGAGAATTCTGCTGTAAGAGGTTGTATGGTAATTAAGCCTTATGGATATGCTATTTGGGAAAAAATGCAAGCAGAATTAGATAGAATGTTTAAAGAAACAGGACATCAGAATGCTTATTTTCCCTTATTTGTACCTAAAAGCTTATTTGAAGCTGAAGAAAAAAACGCAGAAGGGTTTGCTAAAGAGTGCGCAGTTGTTACACATTATAGATTACAGAATGATCCAGACAATCCTGGAAAATTAAGAGTAGATCCTAAAGCTAAGCTGGAAGAGGAGTTAGTAGTGCGCCCAACTAGTGAAGCTATTATATGGAGTACTTTTAAGGGGTGGATCCAATCTTATAGAGATTTACCTTTATTGATTAACCAATGGGCTAATGTGGTGCGTTGGGAGATGCGTACACGTCTTTTTTTACGTACAGCAGAGTTTTTATGGCAAGAAGGGCATACTGCTCATTCTACCAAAAAAGAAGCTATTGCAGAAGCTGAGTTGATGAATAACGTCTATGCTACGTTTGTAGAAAATTTTATGGCTATTCCTGTAATACAAGGTTTAAAAACTGAAAGCGAGCGTTTTGCTGGAGCAGATGATACGTATTGTATCGAAGCATTAATGCAAGACGGAAAGGCATTACAAGCTGGTACCTCTCATTTTTTAGGACAAAATTTTGCCAAAGCATTTGATGTAAAGTATACTTCAAAAGAAGGAAAGCAAGATTATGTTTGGGCAACGTCTTGGGGAGTTTCTACACGATTAATGGGAGCGCTTATTATGACTCATAGTGATGATAAAGGGTTAGTGTTACCTCCAAATTTAGCGCCAAATCAAGTAGTTATCGTTCCGATTTATAAAAATGAAGAGCAATTAGAAGCCATTACAGAGGTTGTAAATGGTATAATGAAAGATTTAAGAAATAAGAATGTTTCTGTTAAGTTTGATAATAGAGATACTTATAGACCAGGAGCAAAATTTGCTCAGCACGAATTACAAGGCGTACCTTTAAGAATTGCTATAGGAGCTAGAGATTTAGAAAATGGTACCGTAGAGCTTGCAAGACGTGATACTTTAACTAAAGAGATTGTTTCATTAGATGGATTAGTAGATAAAGTTGAAGGTTTAATGACAGAAATACAAGAATCTTTATTTACAAAAGCCTTAAACTTTAGAAACGAGCATATTACAGAAGTAGAAACTTTTGATGAGTTTAAGCAAGTGTTAGAAACTAAAGGCGGATTTATATCTGCGCATTGGGATGGTACAACAGAAACTGAAGATAAAATTAAAGAAATAACTAAAGCAACCATTAGATGCTTGCCTTTAGAGGGTAAGATTGAAAAAGGTGTTTGTGTCTTTACTGGAGAGCCTTCAGAGCGACGTGTCCTGTTTGCAAAAGCGTATTAATTAATTTTTTTTTAATTTTTTTTAATTAGTTGTTGCGACATTTAAAAATAGTTGTATTTTTGCATCCGCAATGGAAACATTGTAGGTTATTTAAAAAAGATTGCAAGTTTAAAAATTATAATTTATATTTGCGCTCTCAATAGCAAAATGGCCCGTTCGTCTATCGGCTAGGACGCATGGTTTTCATCCATGTAAGAGGGGTTCGATTCCCCTACGGGCTACAATTTTTTAATTAAAAGAAAAAAAACAAAATGGCAAATCATAAGTCAGCGTTAAAAAGAATTAGAAGTAACGAAGCTAAGCGTTTAACTAACAAGTATCAACACAAGACTACTCGTAATGCAATTAAGAAATTGCGTGAGTTAGAAGATAAGAAAGAAGCTGAGGCTTTATTTCCTTCTGTAGTATCTATGTTAGATAAACTAGCTAAGAAAAATGTTATTCATTCTAACAAAGCTTCTAACTTAAAGTCTAGTTTAGCTAAGCACGTAGCTGCTTTATAATTAGCTTTTAGTTTTAAAAAATATAGCGCTTCATTATTATGAAGCGCTTTTTTTTGTCTTAAACTTTATTAATCATGGTTAAAAATTGTCCTTTGGTAAGTACAAAAGCGATTATTTATCCATTTTATATGTGAAGAAATCATGATTGTTTTACAATTGTAACGGATAGCTTTTGTTGAGCATTGCTTTGCTTTAAGCAATAAAAAAAGCCTTGAAAATATCAAGGCTTAATTATTTTTATATGTTGTTAAAACTAGTTTAGGGTTATTTTAACCATTCATAGAGATTAAAAACTCTTCGTTGTTTCTGGTTTGTTTAAACCTGTCATTTATAAATTCCATTGCTTCTACAGGGTTCATATCTGCAAGGTATTTACGCATAACCCACATACGTTGTATGGTTGTTGCGTCTAATAATATATCGTCACGACGTGTACTTGATGATGTTAAATCGATTGCTGGGAAAATACGACGATTAGATATTTTACGATCTAATTGTAATTCCATGTTTCCAGTTCCTTTAAATTCTTCAAAGATAACTTCGTCCATTTTAGACCCTGTTTCTGTTAATGCTGTAGCAATAATAGTTAGTGATCCTCCATTTTCAATATTACGAGCAGCTCCAAAGAAACGTTTTGGTTTGTGTAATGCATTTGCATCTACACCTCCAGACAATATTTTTCCTGATGCTGGTTGTACAGAGTTGTATGCTCTTGCTAAACGGGTTATAGAATCTAATAATATAACAACGTCATGACCACATTCTACTAAACGTTTTGCTTTTTCTAAAACGATGTTAGCAATTTTCACATGTTCATGTGCTTCTTTGTCAAAGGTAGATGCAATTACTTCTCCACGTACATTACGTTGCATATCTGTAACTTCTTCAGGACGTTCATCAATTAATAAAATCATTTGATATACTTCCGGATGATTAGCAGCAATAGCATTTGCAACATCTTTTAATAGCATTGTCTTACCTGTTTTAGGTTGCGACACTATCATCCCACGCTGTCCTTTACCAATAGGGGCAAATAAATCCATTATACGTGTAGAAATGGTTGCTTGTTTTTCGGCAATATTAAATTTTTCTTGTGGAAATAAAGGTGTTAAATGCTCAAAAGCAACACGATCTCTAACCACATTTGGGTTTTGCCCATTAATTTTACTGACTTTAATTAACGGAAAATATTTTTCGCCTTCTTTTGGAGGTCTTACATGTCCAAGAACTGTATCTCCAACTTTTAATCCAAATAATCTAATTTGAGATTGTGACACATAAATATCATCTGGAGAGGATAGGTAGTTATAGTCTGATGATCTTAAAAAGCCATAGCCATCTTGCATGACATCTAATACACCTTCACTTTCTATAATAGCATCAAACTCAAAATCTGGTTCTCTGTAACGATTACGGTTGTCTTTGTTTCCGTTATGTTGATTACCGTTTTTTTGATTGTTATGCTTTTGGTTTTTTTGATTGTTATGTTTTGGACGATTTTGTTGTTTATTATCGTTTTGACGATCGTCTTTATTATCGTTACCCTGTTTATTTTTTTGATGATTATGAACCGGTTTTTTAGGCTCTTTTTTTACAGGAGGTGTCTTTGCTATTGGTGTTTCTGTAGGAGCCTTTTCCAGAGTTTTAACAGGAACTTGTTCTGTAACGATTTTAGTCTCTGGCTCAGGTTTTAAATCTAATTTAGGCTGATTTGGGCTATTTTTTTGTTGTGCAGGTTTAGTTACTCGTGCTCTTTTTGCTTTTTTAGGAGCTGCTTTTGCAGGAGTTTCCTCTTTTTTTACTTCTAAAACAGCTTTTGGGTCTGCTGCTTGTTTGTCTAGTATTTGGTATACTAAATCTAATTTTTTTAATGAACGGAATTTAGACACGCTCAATTTTTTAGCTATATCCTGTAATTCAGGTAGCTTCATTTCTTTTAATTGTGAGATTTCAAACATTGATGTTGAATTGACTTATGTGTGATGAGTTTTTTTTGAGTTTTTTATTTCTTGAAGAAAATAAGGTATACTTCTGAAGAATTAACGTTCTGCTAGTGTGAGTGTTGCATTGCGTTACTGCAATTATACAACTTTTATTTCAATTTTTTATTCAATATTTATAAAAGAAACTATATTTTTGTCATTCAAACTTTGAAACTTTTACATGTTACAACGTATTCAAACTATATACTTATTAATTGTTGCTATAATTTCTGGCGGATTGATTTTTGTCTTTAATTTATGGACGACAGTTAATGAAACTATTGTTTTTGCAAAAGACGATTTAGTTGTTTTTGGTTTGTTTTTGGGATCTGCGTTATTAGCATTGGTTTCAATATTTAATTTTAAAAACAGGAAATCTCAATTTGTTTTGGGACGACTTAATATGATATTAAACTTAATTTTACTAGGATTTTTCGTGTATCGAATACTAAATGCATCTGGAGAAGCAAATGATGTTTCTGAGAAAGGTGTTGCGATTTTTCTTCCTATTATTTCTATCGTTTTCTTGGCATTAGCCAATAAAGCCATTAAAAAGGATGAAGATCTTGTCAAATCTGTAGATCGTTTACGTTAAACCTAACATCTTAGTAGTATTAGTGCGAAAAAAAACCGAAGCAAAAGCTTCGGTTTTTTTATTTTCTATCAAATTCAATCACTTCCAGATTGTCAATTTTACCTTTGTCAACAGTAAAACGTAACATTGTTCTTACTTTATGAAATCCATGTATGCCAATTGCTCCAGGATTCATATGTAATAATCCTAATTTTTTGTCAGGCATGACTTTTAATATGTGTGAGTGTCCGCAAATAAAAAGTTTTGGAGGGTTTTGCTTTATTTCATCTCTAACTCTAATATTGTATCTATTTGGATAACCACCAATATGTGTAATCCAAACATCAATACCTTCAATAGTAAAACGGTTGTGTTCTGGAAATTCTAGACGTGCTTTGTCATTATCAATGTTTCCCCAAACAGCACGTAATGGTTTTAATTTTTTTATTTGGTCAGTTACATTTAAATCTCCTATATCTCCAGCATGCCATACTTCGTCAGCTTGTTTGACGTGTTTTAATATAGTATCATCAATATAACTATGTGTGTCCGAAAGGAGCAATATTTTTTTCATCTATAAAAAATTAAAGTCTTTTTAAGATAATTATAGTAATTTTCAAGCTAGGCAAGACTGACAAATAAATTATCTTTGTTTTTTTTTAATGTAAAAATACATCTTTATTGCGCTATTTTATAGAACTATCTTATAACGGAACTAATTATCATGGTTGGCAAAATCAGCCCAATGCAATTTCTGTACAAGAAGTTGTAGAAAAAGCTTTGTCTACTATTTTAGGCGAAACCATAGCTATAATGGGAGCAGGTCGTACAGATGCTGGTGTGCATGCAAAACAATTGTTTGCACATTTTGATACTGATTTAATTTTTGAAAACAAACAACTTAAATTTAAGTTAAACTCCTTTTTGCCTAATGATGTTGCTGTTAATAGTATATTTAAAGTCAAAGCAGATATACATGCAAGATTCCATGCGTTAAGCAGAGCGTATTTATATAGAATTTCATTACAGAAAAACCCTTTTAATTTTAATAATGCTTTTTATGTTAAGCAAGCTTTAGATGTTAAAAAAATGCAAGAAGCCACAAAAATTTTATTTGACTATAAAGATTTTCAATGCTTTTCAAAAACAAATACAGATGTAAAAACGTATAATTGTGTGATAATGAAAGCAGAATGGCAATTAGTGGAAGACGAGTTGCACTTTACAATTAAAGCAGATCGTTTTTTACGAAATATGGTACGAGCAATTGTTGGGACACTAATAAATGTTGGAGTTGGTAAAATAGATATTGAAGATTTACATAAAATAATTGCTTCTAAAAACAGGAGTGAAGCTGGTTTTTCTGTTCCTGCACATGCTTTGTATTTAAAAGAAGTCGCTTATCCAGAGGATATAAAATTAGTAGAATAATAATTTAAATATTTTCGCTTTAGCGGAAAGTAAACATGACAAAGACCAAAGAAAACATATTTGATATAGGATTATTTAAACGCTTGTTTAAATACACAAAGCCTTACAGGATTGTATTTTATGGTTTGATTATTTCTGTATTAATTTTAGGTGCATTAAGTATTGCTACACCTTTATTACTTAGAGAAATAATAGACGAGCATCTAGTAAAAAACGATTATAGTGGTTTTGTCAATCTTATTTTTTTAATGATTGCTTTGCTGATTGCGCAAGTCGTGTTTCAGTTAATTTTTATTTTTTATTCTTCTTGGTTGGGATTAAAAATGGTAAAGGATATACGCGTTAAACTTTTTGATCATATTCTTAGTTTTAAAATGAAATATTTTAACACCTCTTCTGTTGGTGTTTTAATTACTAGAGCAGTAACAGATATGGAGCGTATCTCTTCTATTTTTGGAAATGGTTTGTTTACTATTATTAGGGACTTATTGGTAATGGTTGTTATTTCTGGAACCATGTTGTACTATAATTGGCAGCTAAGTTTAATTGTATTTGTAACATTACCTATAGTGTTATTTGCAACAAAAATATTTCAACGTTACATGAAACGTGCTTTTGAAGATGTACGTAATGAAGTATCTAATTTAAATTCTTTTGTGCAAGAACGCGTTACAGGAATGAAGATTTTGCAATTGTTTACACGTGAAGACACAGAGTATAAAAACTTTAAAGCAATAAATGATCGTCACAAAAAGGCTTGGTTAAAAACGGTTTGGTATAACTCGATATTTTTTCCAATTGCCGAGTTTTTAGGATCGTTAACTTCAGGGCTTATAGTATGGTATGGAGGATTAAATGTGTTAGTAGAAGGTAGTAGTGTTACACCTGGAGCTTTATTTATGTTTATTACCATGATACCAATGTTATTTAGACCATTACGTCAAATAGCAGATAAGTTTAACACGCTACAAATGGGTATGATTGCCTCAAACAGAGTGTTTAAAATATTAGATACAACGTCACATATTGATAATTCAGGTAGTCTTGTTCCAGATAATTTTAAAGGAAACATTGCTTTTAAAAATGTCCACTTTAGTTATGTCGAAGACGAAAAAGTTTTAAAAGGGATTAGTTTTAATGTTAACGCAGGAGATACTGTTGCAATAGTTGGAGCAACTGGAGCAGGGAAAAGTACGGTTATTAATTTATTAAACCGTTTTTACGAAATCAATTCCGGAACAATAGCAGTTGACAATACTAATATTAAAGACTTTAAATTAGACGCTTTAAGGCAGCAGATTGCTGTAGTGTTACAAGATGTATTTTTGTTTGCGGATACTATTTTAAATAACATAGCACTTAATAATTCTGATATTACTGAAGCTAAAGTTATACAAGCTGCAAAGGATATTGGAATCCATGATTTTATAATGAGTCTTCCAAACGGTTATCATTATAATGTAAAAGAACGTGGTGTAATGTTATCCTCTGGACAACGTCAATTAATATCGTTTTTACGTGCTTATGTTACTAATCCAAGTATTTTAGTGTTAGATGAAGCAACGTCGTCTGTAGACTCTTATTCTGAGCAATTAATACAAAATGCAACAGATAAAATTACAAAAGGACGTACCTCTATAGTCATTGCACACAGATTGGCAACCATCCAAAAAGCAGATAATATAATTGTTATGGATGCTGGAAAAATAGTGGAGCAAGGTACACATGCAGAATTACTTAAAAAAGAAAATGGGTATTATAAAAACTTGTACGAAGTACAGTTTTTACAGGCTGATAAAGTGGCTTAGTTGTTAAAAATAGCCTGGATTTCTTCTGAATGCTTTTAGTTTAACTTTTCTTAGGTTTATAGTTGTTTTGGTTCTTGTTTTTTTAGAGATAAGTTTTTTTATATTACTATATTTAATCTCACAGTTTTTTGGAAGATTTATAACAAATTCACCATTTTCATTTGTCTTAGTTTCATAAAGAGTATCACTTTCTTTTATGTAAATATAAATAGGACGATTTGCTTGAACCTTCTTGTCATTGTTAAACGCTGTACCTTTTACAAGACATGAATCAGAATGTTTTAAAACTGTTTGCCCATAGGATAAGATAAAAAAAGTAGTTCCAATAAATAAGCTTGATGCTAAAGCAATGGTTTTAATTTTTTTATAGTTTATAAAAAAATCAATTTGATCATTTGTTAAGGCAACACATTTCTGTTTACCATAATGATTCATAGCAATATTCTCGATTGTTTTTTCTGTTAAATCAGCTAAATCTATTTTACAAGTGGAGCAAAAACGACTTTTTAGAGATAGTTTCATTTTCTCCCAATCTTCTGTGCAGGAACCTTGATTTAAAATATCTCTATTCATAATGATTTAATACTATTTAATCCAAATCCTTTTTCAAAATTTCAGCTAATTCTGTAGTGTCTTTAAACGCAAGGAATTCGCCATTTCTAAAACAAGAAATCTGTCCAGTTTCTTCACTAACAGCAATTGCAATAGCATCTGTACGCTCTGTAACACCTACTGCTGCACGATGACGTAAACCAAAGCGTTGTGGTAAGTTTTTTTCGTTATTTACTGGTAAAATAACACGTGTTGCTTTTACAATATTGTCTTGTATAATAATGGCTCCATCGTGTAATGGGCTGTTTTTAAAGAAGATACTTTCTAAAATAGGTTGTGTGACTTTTATATTCATTTCGTCACCAGAGTTGGCTAAAAAGTCTAAATTATTATTACGTTCTAAAACAATTAAAGCTCCAGTTTTACTGCTACTCATTTTGGTGCATGCAGCAATTATAGTATCGATATCTGTGGATGTACCAGCTTCAATTTTTAAAAACTTTAACTGGCTTAAAAACTTGCGTCTACTTGCAAAATTTGTAGATCCAACCATTAGTAAAAACTTCCTAACTTCTTGCTGGAATACTATAATTAAAGCAATAAAACCAACACTAATAAAACCACCTAAAATTTTGGTTAGTAGTACCATTTGTAAGGCTTCAACAGTTAGATAGATAAAGTAAATAACTACAATACCAATAAAAATGTTAATAGCAACAGTCCCTTTTACAAGTTTATAAACATAATAGAGTAGTAGTGCTACCAATACAACATCTATAATGTCTATCCAGCTAAAATTTAAAATGTCTTTAAATATCTCCAAGTAAAAAGTGGTTTTTGTAAATTTAGTAAAATTGGGTTAATAAATGAATTCGTTATCGCTAAATGAAATTGATTCTAATTTTATATCTGATAATTTTGACTTTATTGTTATATAATCTTGAAAAGTCAATTCTTTGTTAAATGATAAAATAAATTTTTCTTTTAAATCAAGAGATTGAGTATTTATAATTTGTTTAATAAGATTTTTTTTGTTTGCTATAACACGATTAGAAAAAGAAGTGTCTTTAAAAATTTCAATTTTATTACTATTGACGATGTTTAAATATGCTTTTGGAATTGTATCAATTGTTGAAGTTTTTCTGCTATAATCAGAGTACGATCCTTTGTGATAAAAAACATCAGTAAAATCCAAAAACCCTAAATTTTTAATACTAGTGTCGTTACAAGTATAGTAGTTACGCGCTCTTTCGTTTTTATGTAAGGAAGCATTGCGTTTTTTGTCTTGTAAAAATTTAATTTTTGGTAAGGCTTGCTCTAAAGTCAAACGCTTGTCCACGTTTACTAACCAGTTTGTAGATATAATTAAGTTTTTTCGGTTTAACTCGACACTATCTTGTTTGGTTTCGTCATAAAAAATATAAGCAGGAGACACGTCTAAAATCTCTGTAATTTTTGCATTTTGTATTTCTGGTAATTGAATAATTTTTTCTTTTCCGCAGGAAAAAAACAAAAGTGTTATAGCAATAATTAATAATCTATTTTGCATGTAATTGGTTATATAGTGTGATACATTGGTTAGCTTCTTTTACATCGTGCACACGTAATATCTTTGCGCCTTTTTGTAAAGCAATCATATGTAAAGCTGTGGTTCCGTTAAGTGCTTCGGTTGCAGTGGTGTTTAGTGTTTTGTAAATCATGGATTTTCTTGACACACCAGCCAATAAAGGTAAATCTGCAATATTAAGTAGTTCAAATTGGTTTAGTAATTCAAAATTTTGTTCTAAAGTTTTTGCAAAACCAAAACCAGGATCTAAAATTAAATCAATTATACCTAAGTGTCTTGCTTTTGCAATACGATCAGAAAAATAAAAATTAATATCTTTTAATAAATCGTCGTAATTGGTAAGGGTTTGCATAGTTTCTGGTGTCCCACGCATATGCATCATAATAAATGGGACTTGTAAATTAGCAATAGTTTGCAGCATGCTTTTGTCTAAAAATCCAGCTGAAATATCATTAATCAAAGCAGCTCCAGCTTCAATACTTTGTTTAGCAACTTTGCTTCTAAAAGTGTCAATGGATAAAATGATGTTTGGAAATTTTTTGACTAATAATTTAACAATAGGTAATAATCGTTGTAATTCTTCATCTTCGCTAACAAAAGGCGCATTTGGTCTGGAGCTGTAAGCACCAACATCTATAAACGTTGCTCCTTCTTTAAGCATCGTATTGACTTGATTTAAAATAGAAACTTCATCTTTATAACGTCCACCATCAAAAAAAGAATCTGGTGTAACGTTTAAAATACCCATGGTTTTAGGAGTACTTAAATCTATAAGGTTGCCTTTACAATTTATTGTCATTTGTACACTTATAAAAGGTGTTTGGATAAGGTTGTTAAAACTTTAAACCCTAAACCTTGAACTTTTAATTATTTTATGCGAAATTTACACAAAATTCAGTCAATTTATGCAAGATACTTCAAAACAATACGATGCTATAATAAAAACCTGTCGCGACCTGTTTATTAATAAAATGACAGATTATGGAAGTGCATGGCGAATTTTACGTTTACCATCTTTAACAGATCAAATTTTTATTAAAGCGCAACGTATTAGAGGATTGCAACAAAACGATGTGCGTAAAGTTGATGAAGGCGAACAAAGCGAGTTTATTGGCATCATCAACTATTGTATTATGGCTTTAATACAGTTAAAAAAAGGTGTTGTAGAGCAACCAGATTTAGATGTTGATCAAGCTATAAAGCTTTATGATAAAGAGGTTAAAACTACCAAGCAATTAATGCAAGACAAAAACCATGATTATGGTGAAGCTTGGAGAGATATGCGCGTAAGTAGCCTTACAGATTTGATTTTACAAAAATTACTTAGAGTAAAGCAAATAGAAGATAACTCTGGAAAAACTATTGTTAGCGAAGGGATTGATGCTAATTATCAGGACATGATTAATTACGCCATTTTTGCTTTAATTCATCTAGCACAAGAGTAATATAAACTAAAAATAGATTTCTGCTTTTGCAGAAATGACAAGAATTATGAAATACATAGTACACATATCAAGAGTATTAGTTGGAGGATTATTTATTCTTTCTGGATTGGTTAAACTTAATGATCCTTTAGGGTTTTCTTATAAACTACAAGAATATTTTAGTTCTGATGTTTTAAATATTCCTTTTTTAGAGCCTTATGCTTTAGGAATTGCAGTATTTGTAGTTGTTTTAGAAGTTGTTTTAGGTGTGTTTTTACTAATTGGTTACAAGCCTAAATTTACGGTTTGGAGCCTCTTAGCAATGATTTTGTTCTTCACGTTTTTAACATTTTATGCATGGTATTTTGAAAAAGTTAAAGACTGTGGATGTTTTGGAGATTTCTTAAAATTAGAACCTTTTGAAACCTTTATAAAAGATGTAGTTTTAACTGTGTTAATTTTAATTCTGGTTTTTGGATTAAAATATATCAAACCTATTTTTGGAAAATTGCCAACAATAATATTAGCATTACTTGGATTTGTAGGTAGTTTGTGGTTTGGATATCATGTATTAATGCATTTACCAACTTGGGACTTTAGAGCTTATAAAGTTGGAGATAATATTAAACAAAATATGATTTATCCAGAAGACGCTGCGCAACCAGTTATAGAGTATACTTGGACGTTTAATGAAAACGGAACAGAAAAAACGTATGTAACTAGTGGGTCTTATCCAGAATCTACAGGAAAATATATTAAAGTAGAAACCAAAACTATCTCTGAAGGTTATAAACCTAAAATTTATGATTTTTCAATAGAATCTACTGAAGAAGACTTTACAGATAAATTTTTAACAGAAGACCATTTAATAATGGTTGTAGCTTATAATTTAGAACATGCCGAAGCAGAAGGGATGAGTGCCATAAAAACAATAACAGATAAAGCTATAAAACAAGGTTATACAGTCATTGGTTTATCTGCATCTGGTGACGATGCAATTGCTGTTGCTAAAAAAACCTATGGTTTAAATTTTGATTTTTATTTATGTGATGAAAAAGCTGCAAAAACAGTTGTAAGAAGTAATCCAGGAATTTTAAAACTTGAAAAAGGAACTGTTATCCAAAAAGCACATTGGAATGATGTTGATGATATTGACTTACCAAAGGTAGAAAGACCAGAACCAAAAAAAGTAGAAGAGATTATTGCTTATTTTATAAATGATGTAATAGCGACAAAAGAAAGTGTAGAAGTTTTAAATCCTGATTCTATAGAAAGAATGGATGTATTTAAAGGGAAAGCACAATTAGACTCGTTAAATATTGATAGAGAAAAGAATTATACAAGTGTTATTAAAATAAAGTTAAAAGAATAACCTCTGTCTAAACGTTTTGCGAAGTATGAGCAAAATGTATCGAGAAGCAGAACGATTAACAAATAAACAAAAACCAAATAAACAACTCAACTGCTAACATACTTTCTAAATAAAACCGGTTACGCATTACTCACATTATTTGGAGTAGTCACTGTTATATTCTTTTTGTTTAGTGTCCTTCCAGGAGATCCAGCACAAATGATGTTAGGTCAAAACGAAGATAGTCAGCAGTTAGCAATCGTTAAAAAAAAATATGGTTTTGATAAGCCAATCGCTACGCAATATTTGTACTATTTAAACGATTTATCACCACTTTCATTTCATTCTAAAACAGAAGGAGACTATACCTATTTAAGTCAGAATAAATATTCCGCAAAGCAACTATTTTCAATAGGTAATACAACAACTGTTTTAAAGTTCCCTTATTTGCGAGAATCCTTTACTAAACAAGGTAAAAAAGTTAGTCAGGTCTTGTCAGAGACCTTGCCTAATACATTTGTGTTAGCAGTGTCGGCAATTCTTATAGCTATATTTTTAGGTGTAATACTAGGTGTGGTTTCTGCATTAAAAAAAGATACAATTATAGATAAAACTATTCAGATTTTAAGCACTTTAGGTATGAGTGTACCTTCTTTTTTTAGTGCTATTTTATTTGCATGGCTATTTGGATTTGTACTACATAAATACACTAATCTAGAAATGACAGGAAGCCTTTACGAGTTGGATGACTTTGGAGAAAAAATGCACATCAAATGGAAAAACTTAATCCTTCCTGCAATTGTTTTAGGAATTAGACCTTTAGCAGTAGTAATACAATTGATGCGAAACTCCTTACTAGAAGTATTTAACCAAGATTATATTAGAACAGCCAGAGCAAAAGGCTTGTCAGAACTTCAGATTATAAAAAAACACGCCATAAAAAACGCTTTAAATCCAGTAGTTACAGCAATATCAGGTTGGTTTGCAAGTATGCTTGCAGGAGCTGTCTTTGTCGAGTATATTTTTGGATGGAATGGATTAGGAAAAGAAATAGTAAACGCCTTAAACACATTAGATTTACCAGTAATTATGGGTTCTGTGTTAATTATAGCAATACTCTTCATTATTATTAATATTTTTGTAGATATAATTTACACTTGGTTAGATCCAAAAGTAAAATTAGAGTAACGTATTGCTGCATAAGCAGGAATCTTATTAAACAAAAATGAAAAAAAACATATTCCTATTCTTCGCAAGTCTCTTTTTTTTAAACTGTAGCGCACAAGAACCAACCCAATTTACAGAAACAGCATTAAATGATACGTTTATAGATTTGGATGGTACTTCGGTAACTTTTCAGTCTATTTTAGATCAGCATAAAGGAAAAACTATAGTAATAGATATTTGGGCATCTTGGTGTAGCGATTGTATAAAAGGAATGCCAAAAGTGCAAGCACTTCAGTTAAAAAATAAAGAAGTAGTTTTCTTGTTTTTATCTTTAGATAAAAGCCAAGAAAGCTGGAAAAAAGGAATAGAAAAATATAAGGTTAAAGGTCAAAATTATTTTATGCAATCAGGTTGGAAAGGCGACTTTGCAACATTTGTAAATTTAGATTGGATACCAAGATATATGGTAGTTGATAAAGACCAAAACATAACAGTATTTAAAGCTATAAAAGTAAACGATAAAAAAATAAAAAACGCATTATAATGAGAAAAAACATAGTAGCAGGAAACTGGAAAATGAATAATGACTTATCGCAAACAGAAGCGTTAATTTCAGATTTAAATAAGCAAATAAAAACCTCTAATGCAGAAGTAATGATTGCTCCTTCGTTTACAAATCTTTGGCACGCATTTGAAGCCACAAGACAAGACAGTATAGAAGTGGTGGCACAAAACATGCATTTTGCATCAAATGGAGCTTACACAGGAGAGGTAAGCGCATCTATGTTAAAAAGTGTAGGTATCCAAACCGTTATTTTAGGACACTCAGAACGTCGTGCATATTTTAACGAAGACGATGCTATTTTAGCTCAAAAAGTAGATACAGCATTAGCAAATAATTTACGTGTTATTTTCTGTTTTGGAGAAGAATTAGCAGACCGTAAATCTGGAAATGAAGAAGCTATAGTAGAAGCGCAAATTAAAAACGCGTTATTTCATTTAGACGCATCAGCATTTAAAAACATCGTATTAGCATACGAGCCAGTTTGGGCAATCGGAACAGGCGAAACAGCAAGTCCAGAACAAGCGCAAGACATGCACAAATTTATCCGTAAAACCTTAAACGATAAATACGGTAACCAAGTTGCGGACAACATGTCCATCCTTTATGGAGGAAGTGTAAAACCAGCAAATGCTAAAGAAATTTTCTCTAAACCAGACGTAGATGGAGGATTAATTGGAGGAGCAGCACTAAAAGCCGAAGACTTTTACGCAATAGTAAACGCCTTTTAAAAAACAAAAAATTGGGCGTTACCACAAGGGTCGCGCTTTCGGTAGTCGCTCTCTGCGAGGAGCTCCAACAATACCTCAATCGCTAACGCACCTATCAGCAAACAACAAAGACAACAAAAATGTCAGACAATATATACTTAGGCTATTATTTTAAAGCAGAGCCATTACAACCAGCAACCGAAATTTTAATAGCAGAATTAGGATACGCAGGATTTGAAAGCTTTGTCGAAACCGAAGAAGGTGTAACCGCTTATATCCAAAAAGAAGAATGGAAAGAAGATATCTTAAGCAATATCCAGATTTTAAATTCAACCGAATTTAAAATTACTTACACCTTTGATCAAATAAAGCAAACCAATTGGAATGAAGAGTGGGAGAAAAACTTTAACCCAATAGTAGTAGATAATGCATGTGCAGTACGTGCACCATTCCATGATAAGTTTGATACACAATATGAAATTGTAATAGAACCAAAAATGAGTTTTGGAACAGGGCATCATGAAACCACACACATGATGATACAGCATATCTTACAAAATAATTTTGAAGGTAAATCTGTTTTAGACATGGGTTGTGGTACAGCAGTATTGGCTATTCTTGCAGAAATGAAAGGCGCAAAACCAATAGACGCAATAGATATAGATAATTGGTGTTATTTAAATAGTGTAGAAAATGCAGAGCGTAATAACTGTAAGCATATTTCTGTTTATGAAGGAGAAGCATCACTATTAGAAGGCAAAAAATACGATACAATAATTGCAAATATTAATCGCAATATTTTGCTAAACGATATTGGTACGTATGCTAAATGTTTAAATACAGACGGAAGTTTGTTTTTAAGCGGTTTTTATCAAGAAGACATACCATTAATAGAAAAAGAGTGTAATACACATGATTTGACGTTAAAAAATACGTTAAAACGTAACAATTGGGTTGCATTACAATTTGAAAATTAATATTTTAGTAAAAATAATTAATTAAAATCCTATTAATTTTCCCATTTGGGAATGTATAAAGGAAAAGAAATGAGTACAAAAGAAAAAATTCAAGAACAACATCAAGTTGACACGTTAGAAAAGCCAAATAATGAAATTGTGGTTTATAATGATGATGTCAATACGTTTGATCATGTTATAGACACACTTATTTATGCATGCGATCATACACCAGAACAAGCAGAGCAATGCACAATTTTAGTACACTATAAAGGACAATGTACAGTAAAAACAGGAGCTTATAAAGAGCTAGAACCAAGATGTACTATGCTTTTAGAAGCAGGACTAAGTGCTGAGATCATTTAAAACACATACAAATACACATTTTATAAAATAAAAAAGCAAGCTAATTTAGCTTGCTTTTTTTGTGACCTCGACTGGATTCAAACCAGTAACCTCTTGAGCCGTAATCAAGTGCGCTATTCAGTTGCGCCACGAGGCCTTTTTTTGTGGGTGCAAATATATTTCTTTTTTATATAAACATCAAAGTTTTATGGCAATTAAAATTAATCTAGTGCATTTTTTGTTACAAATAATTTCCAGCCAAAAATAGCCATCTGTAGTTTAGTGGCTTTGCTTAGATCTAATCTTTGCTTTGTGTAGCTTGGTAAAACAAGTTTATTCAGTTTTGATAAAAACTTGAAAACACTTTTTTTCATACCCTTTTATTTTAAATTTATGATTAGCCAAATATCGCTTTTTATTTTAAAAATAGTAAAACTTATTCTAGACTAAGTTTTACATTTTTTGTTTAAAGTATAATCGAGGTTAAAACATCGATTATTAGTTTGGCAAGTGTTAGCATAATTTAAAAGTTTTAAGGGTTAATAAAACATCCATTTTACAGGATTGTTTATGGAAGATATATTTTTTGAATATTATCCACCAAATAAAAACTTATAAATCAATACAATTGACTTTACTTATATAAGTAAATAAATGTTAATGGTTTTAATATTTAAAGTTTAATCTTTAATAAGGTTTTAAATTGTAAGTCTTAATAGGTTATTGTGTTTTTAATTGACACAATTGTAGGGCGTTTTTTGTAGCTTTTTTGAAAACCAAGGGAGTTTTTATTAAAAAAAGCATAAAAATGTATAGTTTCATTATTTTTAAATCTTTAAAATTAATTAAAACAGGAATAAAACAAGACTGTTTTATAGTTGTATATTTGCAAAAAACTAATAGCATGAAAATTAAAACATTACTCTTATTTATCACCTTTTTATATGTTTCTGTAAGTGTTTCGCAAACTGTAGTAATAAACGAGCTGGATTGTGATACACCAAGTATAGATGATAAAGAGTTTGTAGAGTTGTTGTCAATTACACCAAATTTCCCACTTGATGGTTATGTACTAGTGTTTTTTAACGGTTCGACTAATGGAGCAGATTCAAGTTATTTTGTTATAGATTTAGATGGGTATACTACAGACGTTAATGGTTTATTGCTTATTGGTAGCACTACAGTAAGTCCGTTTCCACAATTAATAATAGCTCCAAATTTAATTCAGAATGGTGCAGATGCTGTAGCTATTTATTTAGGAGATGATACGGATTTTCCTGAAGGGACTTTGGCAACACAAACTAATTTAGTGGATGCTTTATGTTATGATACTAGTGATTCTAACGATACAGCTTTAATGGCTTTATTAGGAGTGACAGAACAGATAAATGAAGGTTCTGGTAATAATACTAATTCTATCCAACGGTTTGATGATGGTTCTGGTGGTATTGCCTATACATCTACAGTTCCAACACCTAGAGCTTTAAATGATGGTAGTGGAATTGTTTTAAATGGTATCTTAACTTCAGTATCATTAACTCAAGTTGATGAAGATGGTAATTTTGACATAACGTTTACTGCAGAACAAAATGTAACATCAGATTTAACTATTAATTATAGTTTAAATAATGGAGGTTTTAATGCTTCAGATTTTTCTGGAAGCACAACTGTAGTAATACCAAACGGTCAAAATACAGTAACTACAACAATAACTATTATAGATGATGCTTTAGATGAAGGAGATGAGGTTTTAAAAGTTGTAATACCAATGTTACCTACAGAATATTTAAGATTGAATAATAATATTGAAATTAGAGTAGTCGATAACGATTTTGTTGTTGCACCTTTTGGAACACCTTTAAATCCAACATTTGGCGTTGTTGCAAGTACGCAACCATCAGGATATTATGATGGTTTAGATCTTCAGTCTGGAGCTGCTTTAGAACAAGCTTTACAAGACATTATTGCTGAAGAAGGTGTTGTTAGAGGGCAAACTTATTCTGATATTATAGATGTTTTAGAAGAAGCAGACCAAAATCCTGAAAACAGTAATCAAGTATGGTTGGTATATACAGAGCAAGGACGTGCTAAATTAGATTATCAAACTACTTCAAATAATTTTGGAACCTGGAATAGAGAGCATACTTTTCCAAGATCTCTTGCTGGTTATAGTAGTATTGATTTAGATGATATAAGAGATGGTAAAGATGTGTATTGGAATACAACAGCAGATTCATTAAGACATGGTAATAGTGATGCACATGCTTTAAGAGCTGCAGATGGACCAGAAAATAGTTCTAGAGGTAATCAGCATTATGGACAATATAATGGACCAACAGGAACAGCAGGAAGTTTTAAAGGAGATGTTGCAAGAAGTGTATTGTATATGCAAATTAGATATAATGGATTGAGTATAGAAAATGGTTTTCCAAGCGTTAGTGGGCAAATGGGAGATTTAGCAACTATTTTAGATTGGCACAGAAATGACCCTCCAGACGATTTTGAAATGAATAGAAATAATGTGGTTTATGAATGGCAATTTAACCGAAACCCTTTTATTGACCAACCCGATTTAGTAGAATATATTTGGGGAAATCAAGTTGGAATGCAATGGAATCAGTTCTTAAGTGCATCAGAGTTTAGTGCTCAAGCTATAAAAGTATATCCAAACCCAGCAACCGATAAATTGTATGTTTCTGGAATCAAACAAAATTATAATGTTTCTGTTTTTTCTTCTGAAGGTCAAGAGGTTTTAAACAAAATCATTGCTAATAATAGTTATGTAGATTTAAAATTAGCAAGTGGTTTATATCTAGTTAAAATAGAATCAGAAGGCGAAAGTTTAATAAAAAAGATTATTATTGAATAATATAAATCTTTACAAAACAAAAAGACCTTCAATCGAAGGTTTTTTTGTTTTGTAAATAATTTGGTTTTCAATTTATACTGTTTAAAAAAAAGAAGTCCAAATTCATATTTAGGATTTCTAAATGTATCTTCGCAAAAAAAAAATAATTTATGAGTGTAGCTTTTTTAATCTTAGGATTTGTGCTTTTAGTAGTTGGAGGAGAATTTTTAGTACGATCGTCTGTAGCTTTATCTTTTAAACTTAATATATCTAAAATAGTAATTGGTTTAACAGTTGTGTCTTTTGCTACTTCTGCGCCAGAGTTATTGGTTAGTCTGCAAGCAGCATTTAATGGATCACCTGCAATAGCAATTAACAATGTAGTGGGTTCTAATATTGCTAATATTGGATTGGTTTTGGGTATTACAGCTATAGTTGGAGCAATTGTAATCGATAAATCTTTTTATAGATTGACCTGGCCAGTAATGATGTTGTTTTCTGGTGCTTTGTATTATTTTTTATGGAATGATAATCAGTTAGTTGCTGTGGAAGGAGCTATATTATTTGCTGGTTTAATTGTTTTTATTGTTTATATTATTAAAAGTCAAAAACCATCAAGTGATGATCTTGAAGAGGTTGATGATGCTTTAGCTATTGTGTCTAATTTTAAGATTGCAATCTGGTTGTTAATTGGTGCGTCTGCTTTATATTTTGGAAGTGAATGGTTGGTAAAAGGAGCAACTGAAATAGCCACAAGTTTAGGTGTAAGTGAAGCAGTAATAGGTGTAACTATGATAGCAATAGGGACAAGTGTGCCAGAATTAGCAGCTTCTGTAATTGCAGCAGCAAAAAAAGAGAAAGCAATTTCTTTAGGTAATTTAATTGGGTCTAATATTTTTAATATTGGATCTGTTTTGGGTTTAACATCAATGATTAAAGTAATTCCGGTAACAGAGCCTTTAATCTTGTCAAGGGATATTTTCTGGATGTTGATTTTTGCAGCATCTATAGTTATTTTAGGGTTGTTGCCTAAAAAAAATCAAATAGGAAAAATGAAAGGTTTTGGCTTAGTTTTACTTTATGGAATATTTATCTTTTTAGTATTTAAAGGCTAATCTAAAAAAATGTCATAAAAAAACGCTTTCTAATTATTAGAAAGCGTTTTTTTTGGATTTAACTAGTCTAGTAATCAATCTAGCTAATATTGGCAGATTTAACGGTCTTAATGATTCGTCCTGCAATTTTGTATGGATCACCATTAGAAGCTGGACGACGATCTTCTAGCCAACCTTTCCAGCCTTTTTCAACTGTAATAATTGGTATTCTTATTGAAGCTCCTCTATCAGAAACTCCATAACTAAAGTCATTTATAGAAGCAGTTTCATGGTCACCAGTTAAACGTTGATCATTAAACTCTCCATAAACAGCTATATGTTCTTTTACTACTGGTCTAAATGCTTCACATATTTTTTCATATGTTTCTTTACTACCACAAGTTCTTAAAGTTGTATTAGAAAAATTTGCATGCATACCAGAACCATTCCAATCCATATCTTTTCCTAATGGTTTTGGGTGGTATTCAATATAAAAGCCATACTTTTCAGTTAATCTATCTAAAAGGTATCTTGAAATCCAAATTTCATCTCCAGCTTGCTTAGCTCCTTTAGCAAACAATTGGTATTCCCATTGCCCAGAAGCAACCTCTTGGTTAATTCCTTCAAAGTTTAATCCTGCATCAATACATAAATCTGCATGTTCTTCAACTAAATCTCTACCATGTGTGTTCTTACCACCAACAGAGCAGTAATACATTCCTTGTGGAGCAGGATAACCACCAATAGGGAAACCTAGAGGTAATTGAGTTTTAGTATCCATAATAAAGTACTCTTGCTCAAAACCGAACCAGAAATCATTATCTTCATCTTCTATCGTAGCTCTTCCATTAGAAACGTGAGGTGTACCATCCGCATTTAAAACTTCAGTCATTACTAAATATCCATTTCTTCTTGTTGGATCTGGATAGATTGCTACTGGTTTTAATAAACAGTCAGAAGCACCACCTGAAGCTTGTTTGGTAGATGATCCGTCAAAAGACCACATTCCTAATTCTTCTATAGTTCCTTTAAAGTTTTCATGCTCTTCAACCTTGGTTTTACTTCTCATGTTTTGAGTTGGATAATATCCATCTAACCAAATGTATTCTAATTTAATTTTTGCCATAATACTTACAGATAATAGTTAATAAATATGACCACAAATATAAAATGAATTTTAAATAACCTATAAAATAATAGAGGTAAAATTAATATTTTTATTAAAAACATGTTAATAACCCTGTTTTTTTATGGGTGTTGATGATTTTTGTGTTTAAAACAGCTTGAAATTAATATATTTGTAAAAAAACAAGTTATTATATGTCTACTTTAAGGTTTAATGCAATAAAAAAATCATTAAAACGTAAACCAATTCTTGTAAAAGAAAAACAACGTCGTTCAGAGATCTTTGGAGCTAATGTTTTTAATGAATCCACTATGCGTCAATATCTTACCAAAGATGCTTTTGGAAGTGTGATTGATGCAATTCAACATGGGAAAAAAATAGAAAGAATAGTTGCAGACCATATTTCTACAGGAATGAAAGAATGGGCAATTTCTAAAGGAGCTACACATTATACACACTGGTTCCAGCCTTTAACAGGAGCAACTGCGGAAAAGCATGATGCTTTTTTTGAGACTATAGAAGGCGGATTAGCGATAGAAAGATTTGAAGGAGGGCAATTAGTGCAACAGGAACCTGATGCGTCTAGTTTTCCAAATGGAGGTATCAGAAATACTTTTGAAGCCAGAGGATATACTGCTTGGGACCCAACATCTCCAGCTTTTATATATGGCACAACATTATGTATCCCAACAGTATTTGTTTCCTATACAGGTGAAGCTTTAGATTATAAAACACCTCTTTTAAGAGCACTTTTAGCTGTAGATAATGCTGCTGTAGCTGTTTGTAAATATTTTGACAAAAATGTAAAAAAAGTAAATGCATCTTTAGGTTGGGAGCAAGAATACTTTTTAATAGATAGAGATTTAGCAGCCTCAAGACCAGATATTGTACAAACTGGACGTACCCTTTTAGGACACTCTCCAGCAAAAGGACAACAATTGGATGATCATTATTTTGGGACTATACCAAATAGAGCGATGTCTTTTATGATGGATTTAGAGACAGAGTGTATGTTGTTAGGTATTCCTGTAAAGACAAGGCATAATGAGGTGGCTCCAAACCAATTTGAATTAGCACCAATTTACGAAGAAGCTAATTTAGCGGTTGACCATAATTCATTATTAATGGATGTAATGGAAAAAATTGCTGATAGACATAATTTTAAAGTGCTATTTCATGAAAAACCATTTGCTGGAGTTAATGGTTCAGGAAAACATAATAACTGGAGTTTAAGTACAGATACAGGAGTTAATTTATTAAGTCCAGGAAAAACACCAATGAGTAATCTTCAGTTTTTAACCTTCTTTATTAATACTATAAAAGCGGTTCATGAAAACGAAGAGTTGTTAAGAGCAGCAATTGCATCTGCAAGTAATGATCATCGTTTAGGAGCAAATGAAGCGCCTCCAGCAATAATTTCAGTATTTATTGGAGAACAATTAACTAAGACATTAAATGAATTAGAAAATGTAACTCGTGGAAAGTTATCTCCAGAAGAAAAAACAGATTTAAAATTAAATGTGGTTGGAAAAATTCCTGATGTATTGTTAGATAATACAGATAGGAACAGAACCTCTCCTTTTGCATTTACTGGTAATAAATTTGAATTTAGAGCTGTAGGTTCCACAGCAAACTGTGCAAACCCTATGACAGTTTTGAATAGTATAGTTGCAAAGCAATTAATAGATTTTAAAGAAGAGGTAGATGCATTGATTGATAATAAAGATATGAAAAAGGATGATGCAGTATTTAATGTCCTTAGAGAGTATATTAAGCAGTCAAAAAACATCTTGTTTGAAGGAAACGGTTATGGAGAAGCTTGGGAAAAAGAAGCTAAAAAGAGAGGATTAAGTAATAATAAAACAGCTCCTGAAGCACTAAAAGCAAAAGTGTCAAAAAAAACGATAGCACTTTTTGAAGAATTAGGTGTAATGAATAAAGTAGAGTCTGAAGCACGATATGACATAGAGATTGATGAGTATGCTTTGCGTATTCAAATAGAAGGTCGTGTTTTGGGTGATATTGCACGTAATCATGTTGTCCCAACTGCTGTAAAATATCAAAACGTTTTAATTGAAAATGTAAAAGGTTTGAAAGAGATTTATGGTAATGACTTTAAAAAATTTGCCAAAGAGCAATTAAATCTAATCGAGCAAATTTCTGATAATATTGAAGCAATAAACTCCAATGTTACTAAAATGACAGCTGAAAGAAAAAAGGCAAATAAAATTGAAGATGCAGAAAAGAAAGCAATAGTATATTGTAATAAAGTTAAACCATTGTTTGATGACATTAGATATTATTGCGATAAGTTAGAACTTTTGGTTGATGACGAGTTGTGGCCTCTAACAAAGTATAGAGAGTTACTGTTTACTAAATAAAAGGATAGTATTTGTGTTGTAATTTGCGGACTCTATATTTTTTATTTGGAAAAGAGTTATTTTTTTTAAAATATATATATATTTGAAGTGCTATTAATCAATTTATATATTTAAACATGAAAAAATTATTTTTCAGCGCAGCTGCGCTCATGTGTGGAACAATAATGTTCGCGCAATCCAATGTTAGTGATGTAGATCAAACAGGTACATCCAATGATGCTGACGTATTCCAACAAGGTGCTAATAATGATTCTGATGTAGATCAGTATGGAGCAGTGCCAACTAATCCAAATAGTGGAGAGTTAAATGATGCTGATGTCTATCAGTTAGGAGATTTAAACGAATCTAAAATTAAGCAAGCTGGTGACAGAAACCTTGGAGATACCTATCAAGAAGGTAATCGTAACAAAGCTAAGATTGATCAAGGGGTTAACTTTGCAGAGGACAATATAGCTTATGCTAACCAATTTGGAAATCGAAACAAGTCTACTCAAAATCAACGTTTTGATAACAATTTTGCAGATGTTGATCAAGATGGAAACAGAAATAAAGCTAGGCAATATCAAAGTTCGGGACCAAATCAATCTGCAGGTAATGACGCGTATTTAACACAGTTAGGAAACAGAAATTATTCTAATCAAGATCAGGTTGGTGGAGATAATTTTAGTGATGTTAATCAGACAGGAAATGATAACGAATCTAGAGTTTTTCAAGTTGGGTTAAATAATTCTTCTACAGTAGATCAAGTTGGAAATTTAAATGAATCTTATGTTTCTCAGACAGGAGACGACAATGTTGATGATACGGATCAAACTGGAGATAGTAATTATGCTTCAACGATTCAAGATGGTGACTTAAATGATTCGACTACTTTGCAGTTGGGTAATTCTAATAGTAGTATGGTTGATCAAAATGGTTTTTCTCATTTAAGTGATGTGTATCAGTCTGGAGATTTTAATATAAGTACAGTTAATCAAAACGGAACAACACATATAAGCGATGTTGATCAAATTGGTAATTCAAATACTTCTGTAGTTAATCAAAATGATTAAGTCTAATTAATACAATAATTCATACTAGTTAAATTAAGGACTCATTTTATGAGTCCTTTTTATTTATTTATTAATTCAAAATTTAATACTCAATTTTTAAATAATAAAGAGGTATGTAGCATCGTATTATTTAATGTTTTTTTTTGTGATAGTTTTATACGTAGTTCTACGTAGATATCAGTGTTTATAGGCTTTTTGCCAATTTTATGAATTAAAAATATCGTAGGAAATTACCTTCTATTACTTGCAGTTTAACGTCAAAAAAATGATACTTAACGAATATATTGACAAAATCGTCCTTTTTTTTGGTTGTCTAATTTATTGAATTAATAAAATCTCTATCTTTGTAGAGCTATTAATCAATATATATTTAAACATGAAAAAATTATTTTTCAGCGCAGCTGCGCTAATGTGTGGAACAATGATGTTTGCACAATCGAACAACAGTGATGTTGACCAAGTAGGAAGTGGTAATGCTTCCACAGTTTCTCAAACTGGAATGACAAATGACTCCGACGTAGATCAATGGGGTGACACAAACACAGCTACAGTAACACAATTAGGTGACAACAACGATTCTGATGTTGATTCTTTAGGAGATGATAACACAGCAACTGCAACTCAAACAGGTAACGACAACGAAGCTGACGTACACCAAGGTTTTGGAACAGGAGCAGGAATTGATGATGGTAACACAGGTTCTGTAACTCAAACAGGTAATAACAATACAGGTCATATTGATCAGTATGGAGATTACGTAGATGGTTCTGATGATAATTCATCTACAATCACTCAAGATGGAGATAGTAACTATGCTTACAATAATCAAGCAGGAGATTTAAACGTTTCTGTACAAGATCAAAATGGAGACAGTAACTCAACTGTTGTTTATCAAACAGGAGATTCTAATGATTCTGATGAAGAGCAAACAGGAGATTTAAACACTTCTATTACTTCTCAAACAGGAGACATGAATGAGTCTGATTTACGTCAAATAGGAAACAGTAATGATTCTGATGTTACTCAACTAGGAGATGGTAATGAGTCTACTGTATGGCAAGGTACAACTGGAGATAATAATGATAGTTCAGTATCTCAAACAGGAGACGACAATGATTCTTTTGTATGGCAAGATGGAAATAGTAATATTTCTGATGTTGACCAAACAGGAAACATGAATGATGCTTACAGTGACCAATGGGGAGATTTCAACACATCTGATGTTGACCAAGATGGTAATGGTAATGAGTCTGATTTATACCAAGGTTATAATGGAGATAACAACAACAGTGTTGTTGATCAAAATGGAGATAACAATACATCTTATGTACGTCAAGACAATGATTTAGGAGGAGGAAATGATTCTTCAGTAACTCAAACAGGAGATGATAATGACTCTAACGTTAATCAAGATGGTGAATCTAACACAAGTGATGTTGACCAAACTGGTGATATGAATGTTGCTGATGTTGATCAAGATGGAGATACTAACGATTCTGATGTTGACCAATTAGGAGATATGAATGATGCTTCAGTTGATCAAGATGGAGATTCTAACTCTGCTTGGATAGACCAACAAGGAGATTCTAACGTAAGTTCTGAAACTCAAACAGGAGATAATAACATTGCTGAAAACTTACAAGTTGGTAATTCTAATGATTCTGATATTGACCAAACTGGAGATAGTAACTATGGTGGAGCTGGACAATGGGGTAATATGAACCAAAGTGATATTGATCAAGTAGGAGATTTTAACTATGCTTTAGCTATCCAACAAGGTGATTCAAACATGTCTACAGAAAACCAACAAGGTAATGCTAACACAGCAACAACTTATCAAATAGGAGATGCTAATATTTCTTATGTAGACCAAATTGGAAACAATAATGGGTCAGCTGTTAATCAAGCTGGAGATGGAAACAGCTCTGATGTAGATCAAACAGGAGATGCAAACAGTAGTACTGTTGCTCAAACAGGAGACACTAACATTTCTGTAGTAACTCAGGATGGTACAGGTAATATCAGTCAAGTTACTTCAACTGGAGATGACAATCAATCTTATGTAGACCAAGATGGTATGGCTAACAATAGTTCTGTATCTCAATTAGGAAACTTACATTTATCTAACGTAACTCAAAATGGGATGTTAAATAACAGTATTGTTGACCAAGATGGTTTCATGCATGATAGTTATGTTAACCAACAAGGAGATTTTAACACTAGTACTGTAGACCAAAATGGAACTACACATACTAGTACTGTTGATCAAATTGGAAACGGTAACTCATCTTCTGTAACTCAAAATGACTAAGCAGAAGCTTTTATAAATAAATTATTTTACTAAATAATTATAAGGTATAAGAGCATTAATTTGCTCTTATACTTTTTATAACAGATATATTTTATAACTTACAAGTAGATTATATCTAATAAAACAAAAGACTATGAAAACTATATTTAAATTTTTAATAGTTGTTTCTTTACTTTTTTCAAGCAACTATGTAGCAGCTCAAACTTTTGAAGCAACACAAGATGCTAATGATATATCAAGTTTTGATACACAGTCTTCCCAAGAAAATTTCTTATTAAATCAAAGTGAGGCAAGAACTGATGCTAGTACATCGGAGAACACTATTTTTATAGCACAAATAGGAGATAGTAATGACTCAGTAAGTATTACAACATCTACAGAAAGTGATATAACAATCATACAAAGTGGAGACGATAATCTTACAGTTTTAGATTTAAATAGTACTAAATTAGTAGAGACTGTTATCCAAAACGGAGATAATAATACATTTTTGGACTACAGTCCATTTAAATCAGATGTTAGGAGTACAACAGTAAATCAAACAGGAAATAATCAAAATCTGACTATGTTTGGATCAAATTCTTTATCAGAAAAAATAAAAATTTCAATGCAAGGACAAGATCAGTCTATAATTATTAGAAATTTTTAATAATAATGTTATGTTTTTATGTCTAAACAAAAAAACAATAACATCAATTGTTATTCTTCTATTCTCAATTGTAGCAAGTGCACAATTGTATAATACAGAAGTAGAAGCAAAACTTCAAGTCAATCAAGAAAACGAATATTTAAACATCAAAGGAACAGCAATTAATAAGGCTCAAGCAAAAAAAGGGTTGAGTTATAAATTGTCTGTTTTCAAAACAGATCAAAATAAAAATAGGTCTAAAAACGAACAAAGTGGACAGTTTGATTTAAACTTAAATCAGCAAAAAGAGTTGTCAACCACATCAATTAATTTTGATAAAAAAACAAAAATTATTATTCTACTATTAATTTTTGACTCTAAAAAAAGCATTATTGGTAAAGATAGAGTTGTTATAAATGATAATGGACAGAACAGTCTAGAAATCAAAAAAAATATAGCAGAAAAAATTGAGGATACTTCTATAAAAATTTCCGCTCAATTAATCAATAATGAGGTTGAAGCTAAGATCCAAACGGATAATCAAAACGATTATGTAACTGTTAAAGCTACAGCTTTTAATAAAACCGAAATCACTAAAAGTTTAATTTATAAGTTTGTTGTATTTAATAAAGAAGAAAGTGTAAACAGTATAGAAGACCAAAAAAACGAAAGATTTATTTTAACAGCAAATCAAAAAATAGATTTACCATCAATTACATTTAATTTAAATAAAGATCAAAAAAAGATAGTTGTACTATTAATTTATGATTTGGATAATAATATTATTGGTCAAGATAGGGTAGTGTTTAATGATAACTCAAAAGACGCAATAGAAAAAAAGAAAAAGGTTTTAGAAAAATTAAAACAACAGCAAAAACAATCTCAAGATGTAAATGTTGAAGGTAGAGATGGTTTGGAGCTTAAGGGTATTGTTGTAGAAGACACAAAAACAAAACCAGGTCGAGATTTTTATAAATTATTTTACTCGTTATACACCCAAAATAATATAAACGGAAAAAAAGTAGTAACAATTAAAGAAATTTTAGCACTAGGTAGAAACACGAAAATTGAAGTAATTGTTGGAGATGACAAGATTTTTTCGTTCTTTGTTAGACCTAGTTCTGAATATTTAACTAAAATGAATGATTATGCCATAATTAGAGTATATAAACATTTTAAAAATTTAGAAAAAGAATCAAAAACAATTAAACGCTATTAACTTTTTTGATCATGAAAAAACTATTCTCATTATTAATTTTCTTAGCTGGTTACTTTTGTATAGGCCAGCAATTAACTTACAAGCCTATAAATCCTGCTTTTGGAGGAGATACTTTTAATTATCAATGGTTATTAAGTTCTGCAAATGCACAAAACTCTTTTACAGATCCAAATGCTAATGATGGTACAGATGAAAGTTCTTTAGAAGCTTTTTCAGAAAACCTAAATAGGCAAATACTTAGCCAGCTTTCAAGGTCGTTATTCCAAACGCAATTAGGAGACGAGCTGCAAGAAGGTAATTTTAGTTTTGGTAGTCTAGCTTTAGAGATTTATGACTCTGCTGAAGGTTTGGTTATTAATATACTAGATGTAGATACTGGAGAGCAAACTCAAATTATAGTCCCTAACTAATCACTTAACTATACATTATGTTAAATTATAGACCTGCTTTTGCAGTCATACTATTTTTATTATTAACCAGTTGTGGTGCGTTTTTTAATCAGCCTTTCAAGCAAGAAAGAGCTAGAATTGGAGAGACTACTCCTGTAACAAGTAAGTTAAAAGAGTTTCCATTACCACAAGAACCTGTCGTTGCTGGAGTATATAATTTTAAAGACCAAACTGGACAATATAAAGCGGTAGAAAACGGAAGTACCTTTAGTACAGCAGTATCTCAAGGTGGTACAACCATGCTAATTAAAGCTTTAGAAGACTCTAAATGGTTTACCGTTATAGAAAGAGAAAATCTTGGTAACCTTCTAAACGAAAGAAATATAATAAGATCCACAAGAGACGAGTACAGAAAAAACCAAAACCCAAACGAGCCTAATTTACCACCACTTCTATATGCTGGAATATTATTAGAAGGAGGAGTAATGTCCTATGATACTAATATTATTACAGGAGGTGCAGGAGCAAGATATTTAGGTATTGGAAGCTCTACACAATATAGACAAGATAGGATAACCGTTTATTTAAGAGCAGTGTCTACGTCAAGCGGAAAAATATTAAAAACAGTATATATTTCTAAAACAATATTATCTCAAGCAGTATCTGCAACTTTATTTAAATATGTAAAATACCAAAGATTGTTAGAAACAGAAATTGGTTTTACTAAAAATGAACCTGTTCAATTAGCAATGAAAGAGGCTATTGAAAAAGCAGTTGAAGCATTGATAATTGAAGGAATGAAAGATAAGCTTTGGTTACCTAGACTAAGCGAAGAGTCTACAGCTAAACTTATTCAAGAGTTTGATGAAGAAAAAGACGAAGCAATTTCAACAGAACTATATGAGCGTTTCTTAACAGAACGCAGAGGTGATTATGCACTAACAGGCGCTTTAGGAGCAACATTAATTAATGGAGATTTGCCAAACCCTCAACCTGAATTTAATAGTAAAATTGGGCTTAAAAGATCACTTAACCCTTATTTAAACTTAGGGTTTACGTATAATAAGTTTAATTTAGAAAATAAAGAAATTTTAAACGAAGGCTTTATGTCTTTCGATTTAAATTTAGAATACAGTGTTTTACCTTACGATAATTTTACACCTTACCTATTTGCAGGTGTTGGGACAAATGCATCAAACTATTTTAAAGCAATTGATCCAAAATTACAAGTTGGACTTGGTTTAGAATATTTGATAAAAGATAATTTAGGTGTCTATTTATATGGTGAGCATAATCTTGTGTTTTCAGATGAAATTGATGGAGTAGTATCTGGAAAAATAGACGATATGTTTTATCGATTTGGACTAGGAGTCAATTTTTATTTATCCAAACCAGATACTAAGTTTAATCAGCGAAAAGAATTAGAAAAACTTAAAAAAGCTGAATTTAAAGCCTTAAAAAAAGAAAATAGAAGGCAAATGCAAGAAAAAAATAAAGCAGATCGCCAAAACAAAACAAATAATTAATCTGTTAAATTTTGATTTAACATTTAAATAATTGAAACAGATGAAAACAGCTTCAAAATATATAAATTTTATCCTCATAATAGCAATGCTATTTAGTTGTAGTGAAGATAAAATCACATTAAGTGGAACAGGGTCTATTACAGGAAAGGTAGTGTCTAATGGAGATAACGTCCCTCTAGAATTTACTAGAGTATCTACAAACCCAAACTCAAGTATAGTTTTTACAGATGCTTCAGGTAATTTTGTTATTAGTAATGTTCCAGTTGGATCTTATTCTGTAGAAGCTCAAAAAGATGGTTATTTATCAAAATTTGAGCCTGCAACAGTTACAGCTGATAATAGTGTAAATGTAATTTTTGAATTAGATATAGAAACTGCAAACAACGATGCACCAAATGCTCCAGTTTTAGAAAGCCCAATTAATGATGCAATAGATCAGGAAGTAACAGTGGATTTAGTTTGGACAGGTTCAGATCCAGAAGATGATACCTTAACTTATGAAGTTCAGATTTTAAACGATCAAAATGCTGATGTGTTGACATATACAGATTTAACAGAAGTAACATTAACAGTTTCTGGATTAGATTATGGAACAAAATACTTTTGGCAAGTATCAGCATCAGATAATATTAATGACCCAGTTATAAGCGAAACGTTTAATTTTAAAACAAGCGATTTTCCTAATAACAGAAATTTTTTCACCAGAAAAATAAACGGAAACAATGTTATTTATTCTGCAGATGATGATGGAAACGAGTATCAATTAACCCTAGAAAGTACTAACAGTTGGAGACCAAGAAAAGCCAGCAACATTAATAAAATTGCGTTTTTAAGATCCAATGGTGGTCAAACACATATTTATACTATGGATTTAGACGGTTCCAATGTTGTTCAAGTAACAAATAGTGTTGCTGTTAATGGATTTAATTTAGAAGAATTAGATTTTGAATGGAAAAACAATAATACTAAATTAGTGTATCCAAGCTTTGATAAATTATATCAAATAAATACAAATGGATCTGGATTAAGTCAAATCCATCAAACACTTAATGGTAATTTTATTACAGAAGTAGACTGGAACCAAAGCACACTACGTTTAGCAGTAAAAACTAATAATGCAGTTGGATATAATGTAGAAATATATACGATGAATACCTCTGGAACCATTCTAGATTATATTTTACAAGGTGTAAATGGAGCAGCAGGAGGATTAGATTATACATTTGATGGAACAAAACTATTGTATACTTATGATGTGTCTGGAAATGAAAATAATGAATATAGACAATTAGACTCTCATATGTTTATTTATGATATAGCAGCAATGACTGCAATGGATATTTCAACATCTAAACCAGCAGGAACAAACGACTTAGACTCTAGGTTTTCTCCAAATGAGGCCGAAATAATTTTTGTAAATACTTCTAATGATGGTGTCTCACAACAAGACTTGGTTAAATTAAGTTTAGCTTCGTTAAATGATAGGATAATATTTATAGAAAATGCAAAAATGCCAGATTGGAAGTAATTTATTACTTCACATCAATTTAACTAGAAAAGCACACATATTATTTGTGTGCTTTTCATTTATAAATATATTTGTGGTCTAACACAACACAATGAGTTCCGAAATTTCAAAACGTTATAGTCAAAGAGGTGTTTCTGCATCAAAAGAAGATGTGCATAATGCTATTAAAAACATAGATAAAGGTTTGTTTCCTAAAGCTTTCTGCAAGATAGTTCCAGATTATTTAACTAATGATGAGGACTATTGCTTAATCATGCATGCAGATGGTGCAGGAACAAAATCGTCTTTAGCTTATATGTACTGGAAAGAAACTGGAGATGTTTCTGTATGGAAAGGGATCGCTCAAGATGCATTAATAATGAATATTGATGATTTATTATGTGTTGGAGCAACAGATAATATTATGTTATCCTCTACCATTGGTAGAAACAAAAACTTAATTACAGGCGAAGTACTTTCTGCTATAATTAATGGGACTGAGGAGTTGATTCAGGATTTAAAAAACTTTGGAGTAACTATTCATAGTACAGGAGGAGAAACTGCAGATGTTGGAGATTTGGTTAGAACCATTATTGTAGACTCTACAGTAACAGCTAGAATGAAGCGTAGTGATGTAATTGATAATGCTAATATTAAAGCTGGAGATGTTATTGTAGGTTTAGAAAGTTTTGGACAAGCAACTTACGAAAAAAGTTATAATGGAGGAATGGGAAGCAATGGACTGACTTCTGCAAGACACGATGTGTTTAATAACTATTTGGCTAAAAAATATCCAGAAAGTTTTGATGCTTCTGTGCCAGAAGATTTAGTGTATTCTGGACAAGTAAAACTAACAGACACGGTTGAGGACTCTCCAATTGATGCTGGAAAATTAGTGTTGTCTCCAACCAGAACATATGCACCAATTATAAAAGAAATTTTATCAAAATATAAAAGTGATAAATTACATGGTATGATACATTGTAGTGGAGGAGCACAAACAAAAATCCTTCATTTTATCGAAAACTTACATATTGTTAAGGATAATATGTTTCCAATTCCACCTTTATTTAAATTAATACAAGAGCAATCAAAAACAGATTGGAAAGAAATGTATCAAGTCTTTAATTGCGGTCACAGAATGGAGTTATATGTGTCACCAGACATTGCAGAAGATATTATTTCAATTTCTAAAGGTTATAATGTAAATGCGCAAATAATTGGAAGAGTAGAGACATCTAAGTCTAAAAAACTAACAATAAAAAGTGATTACGGAGTCTTTAATTATTAATTTTAATTAAGCATTCCTTGGTATAGGTATTTGTAATCTTCTAATTCGGATAGATTATTAATTAATTTTGAACAACCATTCTTAATTAAATAAATGGTATCAGATACGTCTATAACTTCGTTATATCTATGATCTGTTAGTATAATTATTTTTTCTTTTTTTTCTAATTCTATTAATGTTTTTATTTTTTCAATATAAAGAGGTGCTACACCATTAAAGGGTTCGTCTAATAAAACTATTTTTGCCTTTTTTTTAAGAATAAGATAGATTTCAATAACACGACGTTCTCCTCCAGAAAGTGTATTTATTTTTTGATTTTTGTATGCTATAAAATCAGGAAATTCAACAATAAAGTCATCCCATTTTAATTTAAATAAATTAAAAACAGCTATAACTTTAGCTTGATTTGGTGTAAAATGATATTGAGGTAACAATGCAGCTAACTTAGTTAAATATAATGGTTTTAAAACAGGTTTTTTATCTATTCTAATCAGGCTATATTTTGCGCTAAGCGTACCAAAAACAATATGTAACAAGCAACTTTTTCCAGAACCATTACTGCCTAATAAACTAGTTATTTGTCCAGTTTCGGCTTTTAGGTAAATGCCATTTAAAATACGTTTGTCTTTAAAGTAAAGTTCTACATTGTCTATTTCAAAAATCAAAATGGGTTATATAAATTCATTCATTAAACTTAAAAATCCTATAGTTATCAAAGCGTCAATTAGGTATAATATACTAAATAATTTAAAGTTTGATACGCCTAAGTTTTTATAAAAGGTAAGTTTTTGCTTAGCATCAGTTTCGTTAACTAAATAATACAGTAAAACTATTAAAAATAATTTTGTAATTAAAGCAGGAATTAGGCTTGAGCTTCCAGTAATTAATAGTAATATATTAATAACAAAAGACCATAACGCAAATGTGCGATAATAATATAGTATAGCAAATAATTGATTTAGCATAATCAACTTAACAACGCGTTATCTAACTTTGATAGTATAATTCAATTAAAAAAGTAGTATTTTTTTTTATTTTTTTAATAAATTGCTTGTTAATTCTTTAGTTTTTTGAGTAAGAAAATTCAACTTCTTGTAATAACGCTACTTCTAGCTTTAAACTATTATGCAATACTAAATCATTCTATTTTTTATAATAGAGTTTTTAGGTTAATGTCTTTATTAACTTTTTTTGTTTTGTATTTAAAAATAAGAAGTAAAAAAAATGGGTTTTTATTGTATGTTTTTTTGTTTTTTATGCTCTCTGATATATTATTGTTTTTTTATGAAAAGCCTATATTTAGCATATTAACAAGTGTAAGTCGTATTTGTGGGTATTTATTAATACTAAATCATTTTAGGAAACAACTTGATTTAAAAAAAAATAGATAAAATTGCTTCTATAGTTTTTATAATTTTAGGTTTTATAAACTTGTTTGGGTTGTATTATATAACAAGTTTTATGTATAAACCATCACAGTTTTTAATCGTACAAGAGTATACTATTTATATACACGGATTAGTCGTTATTCTTGCTTGTTTTTTTGCTGGAAGTAATAATTTTATCAATATTAAAAAGGAAACTTTAAATGGAGCTTTGTTTATTTTTGGTTTTGCATTTGCAGATTTATCATCAGTGACTGCTTATTATTTAAAAGTATTTCCCTTTTATATTGTAGATAGGACATTTTATGTTTTTGCTTTATTGTTTATGGTTAAATATGCTATTAACTTAAGGTTAGAGACAGATTATTAGTTAAATTTTAAAAGCTATTTTAAGATGTCATAACTATTTTGGAATTATTATAGTTTATATTTAATTGTATTGAAAATTCATTAATTATCGTATTTTTGTTTCACAATTTTAGACAATAGATGTTAGAAAAGTTACAGATAGTAAAACAACGTTTTGATGAGGTTAGCGATTTAATTATCCAACCAGATATTATTACAGATCAAAAACGTTATGTAGAGTTAAATAAAGAATATAAAGATTTGCGTACCCTTATGGATAAACGCGAAATTTATATTGAGCTTACTGAAAACTTAAAAGAAGCTGAAGAAATTATTGCAGATGGTAGTGATGCCGAAATGGTAGAAATGGCTAAAATGCAATTGGAAGAAGCTAAAGATGGTATACCAAAATTAGAGGACGAAATAAGAGTATTATTAATCCCTAAAGATCCTCAAGATTCTAAAAATGCAGTCGTAGAATTAAGAGCTGGAACTGGAGGAGATGAAGCAAGTATTTTTGCAGGAGATTTATTTAGAATGTATACTAAATACTGTGAAGGTAGAGGATGGAAAGTAGATACTGTAGATTATAGCGAAGGAACAAATGGTGGTTTTAAAGAAATCCAATTTGAAGTTACTGGTAACGATGTTTATGGGACTTTAAAGTTTGAAGCTGGTGTGCATCGTGTACAACGTGTACCACAAACAGAAACACAAGGTCGTGTGCATACAAGTGCTGCAACTGTTATGGTGTTTCCGGAAGCAGAAGAGTTTGATGTAGAAATTAACCCAAAAGAAGTGCGTGTCGATTTTTTCTGTTCTTCAGGACCAGGAGGTCAGTCTGTAAACACAACATACTCTGCAGTACGTTTAACACACATTCCAACAGGATTAGTAGCGCAATGCCAGGATCAAAAATCGCAACATAAAAACAAAGAAAAAGCCTTTAAGGTATTACGTTCTCGTTTATATGATTTAGAATTGGCTAAGAAAAACGAAGAAGACGCAGCATTACGTGGTACAATGGTAACTTCAGGAGACAGAAGTGCTAAGATTAGAACGTATAATTACTCTCAAGGACGTGTAACAGATCACAGAATTGGATTAACATTATACGATTTACAAAATATTGTAAATGGAGACATCCAGAAAATTATAGACGAATTACAACTAGCAGACAATACAGAAAAATTAAAAGCTAGTGACCAACATATTTAACATCAAGCCTCTTTTTTGAGGCTTTTTTTATAGCATGACAACACAACAACTAACAGCACAAATCAAATTAAAAAAGTCTTTTCTTTGTATAGGACTAGACGTCGATTTAAATAAAATACCAAAACAGTTATTAGAAACTGAAGACCCAATTTTCGAGTTTAATAAAGCTATAATTGATGCTACACATCATTTATGCGTTGCGTATAAGCCAAATACAGCATTTTATGAAGCATATGGTATAAAAGGTTGGCAAGCATTAGAAAAAACCATTAAGTATATTAACACCAATCATCCAGAAATTTTCACAATTGCAGATGCAAAACGTGGTGATATTGGTAATACAAGTACAATGTACGCTAAAGCCTTTTTTGAGGACTTAGCGTTTGATAGTGTTACGGTTGCACCATATATGGGAAAAGACTCTGTAGAACCTTTTCTAGCGTTTAAAAACAAGCATACTATTATGTTAGCATTAACGTCTAACCAAGGTGCTTTTGATTTTCAAACCAAAACAGTAGATGGAAAAGAATTATACAAACAAGTTTTAGAGACCTCTAAATCTTGGAAAAATTCTGAAAACTTAATGTACGTTGTTGGAGCTACCAAAGCTGAGTATTTTTCTGAAATCAGAAAAATAATTCCATACAGTTTTTTATTAGTACCTGGAGTAGGAGCACAAGGTGGAAACCTGCAAGACGTTTGTAAATATGGAATGACTGATACTGTAGGTTTGCTAATTAACTCTTCAAGAGGTATAATTTACGCATCAAACAATGAAGACTTTGCTCAAGCAGCAGCTAATAGTGCTAAAGATTTACAGATGCAAATGGAAGTTGTTTTGAATAATAAGTAGAGTGATTGTTAAAAGAAAAGAGTCTATTTCTCTTAAAAACAGACTCTAATAACTAACTAAACTAACTCAATAAAAGAAATCTGATAGATGTTTTCTTTTATTAGTACAAATATCTAGTTTATATTTTATTTTAATGTTAAGTCAATATTATTCTTAGATTAATAAAAAGGTTTAATCTTGTAAAGCAAATACCTTTTTTAATAAATCTGTACCTCTAGAGCTTACTTTTGTTCTAATTTCTTGCTCTTCTACAGCAATCATTTTATAGACACCTTTTAAAGCTTCTCCAGTAACATAATCTGTTAAGTCAGGATTAACATTGCTAGTAAATGGTATTGCATTATACTTATTAATCAAATTTGACCAAATTTGGTCTGCTCCAACTTTACTAAAAGAGGTTTTAATAACTGGATTAAACTTATCGTACAAAGCTGTTTGTGTTTTACTAGTTAAATATTGTGTAGCTGCATCATTGTTACCAAGTAAAATGTTTTTTGCATCACTAAAAGTAATGTCTTTAACAGCATTAATAAATATAGGAGTTGCTTCTCCAACAGCATCTTCTGCAGCTCTGTTTAACACTTTTAAACCTTCGTCTGCCAAATTACTTAAGCCAATATCACGTAGTGCTTTGTCTACTTTTTGTAATTCTTGTGGAAGTAAAATTTTAACCAACTCGTTTTTAAAAAAACCATCAGTTTGCGTTAATTTAGTAACTTGTTTGTCTATTCCTAAGTCTAAAGCTTCTCGTAAGCCATTTGCTATATCTAGTTGACTAATTACGCCTTCTCCTTGAGGAAGTTGATTGACTACTTGTTGTAATTCTGCACAAGCAGTAAAATTTAGAATAATAATTATGGCAAATATCTTTTTCATGGTATTTAATTTAGTCCGTAAATATACTTAATATAAGATGCTTTAAAGTTTTAAAACTTGCGTTTTAAAAATATTAAGGTTCAAAAAAACAGAAATTAAACGGGTTTTGATAATTAGTTATGAGAAAATAACTGTCTTGTTGTTATACACCATCACTTTTCTTTTTAAATGTAATTTAATAGCATTGGCTAATACAATTTTTTCTAAATCACGTCCTTTGGCTATTAAATCGTCTATAGCATGTGTGTGTGATACACGCTCTACATCTTGCTCTATAATTGGTCCAGCGTCTAACTCTTCAGTAACATAATGGCTTGTGGCTCCAATAATTTTTACACCACGTTTATAAGCAGAATGATAAGGTTTTGCACCAACAAAAGCTGGTAAAAATGAGTGATGAATATTAATCACCTTATTTGGGTATTTATCTATAATCTTACTAGATACTATTTGCATATATCGTGCTAATACAATAAAACTAATATCAAACTGATCGCATAGTTTTAGTTGTTGTTCTTCAGCTTCCGCTTTAGTGTCTTTGGTAACTGGTATATGATAAAACGGAATTTTAAAACTATCTGCAATAGGTTTTAAAGTGTTATGATTACTAACTATAAATGGGATTTCTACATCTAATTCTCCAGAGTTATAACGACCTAAAATGTCATATAAACAATGGTCATATTTAGAGACAAATAGTGCCATTTTTGGTTTGTCTTCTGCTGCGTAAATACGCCATTTCATTTTAAATGTATCTGCTAAACTACTTTTAAAGCTAGCTTTAAAAGTGTCCATAGAGAAGGTGTCCTCTTTAAACTCGCTTTCTAAACGCATAAAAAAAATGTCTTGTTCTCTATCTACGTGCTGATCAATGTAAACAATGTTTCCGTTGCTATTTGCAATAAAATTAGTGACATTAGCAATGATTCCAGATTGATCTTTGCAGTTAATAAGTAACGTTATTTTTTTCATCAAAAAAATTATTTTTAGTTCCACAAAGGTGAAAATCTTATCATATAGTTAATAGCATATAAATATGCTTATAATTGAATTCTAATTCATTAATTTCACTACTAAATTACTCTAAAAAGTCAAGTTAATATTTAACCTTAAAATTTTTAGATAATTAAAGATAAACCATTAATATTTTTGAATATTTCGTAAATTGCAACCTCAAAATTGATTATAAATTAAGAATGACACAAATAACTCCTTATAAGCCAAAACATAAAGTTAGAATTGTAACTGCAGCCTCATTATTTGATGGTCACGATGCGTCTATAAATATTATGCGTCGTATAATCCAATCTACAGGTGTTGAGGTTATACATTTAGGTCATGATAGAAGTGTAGAGGAAGTTGTAAATACAGCTATTCAAGAAGACGTAAATGCAATATGTTTAACCTCTTATCAAGGTGGTCATAACGAGTATTTTAAATACATGTATGATTTGCTAAAAGAAAGAGGAGCAGAACATATCAAAATTTTTGGAGGAGGAGGAGGAGTAATTTTGCCTTCTGAGATTGAAGCATTAATGGATTATGGTATTGCACGTATCTATTCTCCGGATGATGGACGTGAGATGGGATTACAAGGTATGATTAATGATTTGGTAGAACAATCAGACTTTGCAATTGGTGATGCATTAAATGATGAGCTTAATTTACTACCAACTAAAAACCCAAAAGCAATTGCTAGAGTTATTTCTTCTGCTGAGAATTTTCCAGAAGTAGCAAAAGCAACATTAGATAAAATTCATATTAAAAATAAAACCTCTAAAACACCAGTTTTAGGAATTACAGGAACTGGAGGAGCAGGAAAATCGTCTCTTGTAGATGAGCTGGTTCGTCGATTTTTAATTGATTTCCCTGAGAGAACCATAGGTTTAGTGTCTGTAGATCCTTCAAAACGAAAAACAGGAGGAGCTCTTTTAGGAGACAGAATTCGTATGAATGCTATTAACTCTCCAAGAGTATATATGCGTAGTTTGGCTACAAGACAATCTAACTTAGCATTATCAAAATATGTAAACGAAGCAGTACAGGTTTTAAAAGCTGCAGAGTATGATTTAATAATATTGGAAACTTCTGGAATCGGGCAATCTGATACAGAAATCATGGAACATTCTGACGTTGCTTTATACGTTATGACTCCAGAGTTTGGTGCAGCAACACAACTTGAGAAAATAGACATGCTTGATTTTGCAGATTTAGTTGCCATCAATAAGTTTGACAAACGTGGTTCTTTAGACGCTTTACGTGATGTTAAAAAGCAATACATGCGTAACAATAATCTTTGGGATGTACACCAAGATGATTTACCTGTTTATGGTACAATTGCTTCTCAATTTAACGATCCAGGAATGAATACGCTTTACAAAGCAATTATGGATAAGTTAGTTGAAAAAACAGAAGCTGACTTAAATTCTACGTTCCACATTTCTGATGAAATGAGCGAAAAGATTTTTGTTATTCCACCAAATAGAACACGTTACTTATCAGAAATTGCAGAGAGCAATCGTGCATATGATAAAACAGCAAATACACAAGTTGAAGTTGCTCAAAAATTATACGGAATATTTAAAACATTAGAATCTGTTTTAGATGTAACTCCAGAATTAGATAAAGCAGGAATTGCTTCAGAATCTGTTGTATCAACAGAAGACAATAAAGATTTTGTTAGATTATTGGTTTCAGAATTTGACAGAGTAAAACTAAACCTAGATCCTTACAATTGGGAAGTAATTACAGGTTGGAATGAAAAAGTAAATAAATATAAAAATCCAATTTATAGCTTTAAAGTTAGAGATAAAGAAATAAAGATAGAAACACATACAGAATCATTATCTCATTTGCAAATACCAAAAATAGCGTTGCCAAAGTATCAATCTTGGGGAGATTTATTGCGTTGGACATTGCAAGAAAACGTACCAGGAGAATTTCCATACACTTCAGGATTATATCCTTTTAAACGTACAGGAGAAGATCCAGCACGTATGTTTGCAGGAGAAGGTGGTCCAGAACGTACTAACAGACGTTTTCATTATGTAAGTGCAGGTTTGCCAGCAAAACGTTTATCTACTGCTTTTGATAGTGTAACGCTTTACGGAAACGATCCAGATTTACGTCCAGATATTTATGGTAAAATAGGTAACGCAGGAGTAAGTATTTGCTGTTTAGATGATGCTAAAAAATTGTATTCTGGTTTTGATTTAGCAAATAAAATGACATCTGTAAGTATGACTATTAATGGTCCTGCACCTATGTTATTGGGTTTCTTTATGAATGCTGCAATTGACCAACAATGTGAGTTTTACATTAAAGAAAATGGTCTTGAAAAAGAAGTAGAATCAAAGATTTCTAAAATATATAAAGGTAAAGAACGTCCATCTTATAATGGAGATTTACCAGAAGGGAACAATGGTTTAGGTTTAATGCTTCTGGGTGTTACAGGAGATCAAGTGTTACCAGCAGATGTTTACGCAGAGATTAAAACAAATACCATTGCACAAGTAAGAGGAACGGTCCAAGCAGATATTTTAAAAGAAGATCAAGCACAAAATACTTGTATTTTTTCAACAGAATTTGCATTGCGTTTAATGGGAGACGTACAAGAGTATTTTATCGAAAATAATGTACGTAATTTCTATTCGGTTTCTATTTCTGGATACCATATTGCCGAAGCAGGAGCTAATCCAATAACACAATTAGCTTTAACATTATCTAATGGTTTCACTTACGTGGAATATTATTTAAGTCGTGGAATGGACATCAATAAGTTTGGACCAAATTTATCGTTCTTTTTCTCAAACGGAATCGATCCAGAATACGCAGTAATTGGTCGTGTTGCTAGAAAGATTTGGGCAAAAGCAATGAAGCACAAATATGGTGCAAATGCAAGAGCACAAATGCTTAAGTACCATATTCAAACGTCAGGACGTAGCTTACATGCTCAAGAAATTGATTTTAATGATATTCGTACAACGCTTCAAGCATTATACGCTATATACGATAATTGTAACTCGTTACACACCAATGCATATGATGAAGCGATAACGACACCAACTGAAGAATCGGTTAGACGTGCTATGGCAATTCAATTAATTATAAATAAAGAATTAGGATTAAATAAAAACGAAAATCCAATACAAGGCTCTTTTATTATTGAAGAATTGACAGATTTAGTAGAAGAAGCTGTGCTTTTAGAATTTGATAGAATTACCGAAAGAGGAGGTGTTCTTGGTGCAATGGAAACCATGTACCAACGTAGTAAAATACAAGAAGAAAGCTTGTATTACGAAACCTTAAAACATAACGGAAAGTTTCCAATAATTGGTGTAAATACGTTCTTAAGTTCTAAAGGTTCACCAACGGTTATTCCTGCGGAAGTTATTCGTGCAACAGAAGAAGAGAAGCAGTTTCAGATTAAAACGCTAGAAAACCTTCACAAAGCAAATGATACAAATGCATTGTTAAAAGAGCTTCAAACTAAAGCGATACATAACGAAAATATTTTTGAAGCTTTAATGGAAGTATGTAAAGTATGTTCGCTTGGAGAGATAACTGCATCGTTATTTGAAGTAGGAGGACAGTACAGACGTAATATGTAAGCAGAAAATAATTTTAATAATAAAAAGCGTTTCGTTTTGAAACGCTTTTTTTACATCAAAAAACAAAATGCAATGTCTAATAAACACACTTTTAAAGCAACCATTAACTGGATAGTAAATGAAGGTGAAAGTACACAGAACCCAAGAAATTTCAGTCGAAATCACAATGTTACAATAGCTAATAAAAAAGCCTCATTACAAGTATCTGCTGCAAAACCATTTAGAGGTGATGATACATTATACAATCCTGAAGATTTATTATTATCAGCTTTAGCATCATGCCACATGATGTCATATTTATATGTTTGTTCTCAAAATAATATAGAAGTCTTAAGTTATACAGATAATGCAGAAGGAGATATTGAAGTCGAATTCACTGGAAGCGGAAGTTTTAAAATAGTAAGATTAAAACCTGTAGTCTTAATAAAAGATGCAAGCCAAAAAGCATTGGCACTTAGTTTACATCAAAAAGCAAATAGCTTATGCTTTATAGCTAATTCGTGTAATTTTCCAATAATACATGAGGCAAAGATTTTGGTAGAGTAACTTAATAATCCGTAATTTCGCAATAAATAAAAGTACATGTCTTTCAAAAAATACCATCCTACATTAAAAGAGAATATTGAAAAAGCTGGATTTGCAACGACTAATGCATTTCAAAAGCAAGTTATGCCATTAATAAAAGGAGGAAGTGATTTGTATGCTATTGGTCCTAAAGGTTGTGGTAAGACTACAGCAATGATAATTAGTACCATTCAAAAATTAGGAGCAGAAGCTTTTGAGGATTCTCCAAGAGCATTAATTATAGTAAAAGATAAGCAAGCAACTTTTGATTTAAAAGAACGCTTTGATGCATTTACAAAGCACACAGACTTACGTGTGTATTGTGCTTATGAAGAGTATCCTTTAGATAAGCAACGAGAAGAAGTATATTATGGAGTTGATATTTTAATTTCTACACCAAAACGTCTAAGTAAACTATACCATTTAAACAGTCTGCATTTAGGCGAATTAAAATTGTTTATACTGCATGACGCAGATTTTGTTACTAGAAACAACTACCACAATTATATTTTAAGATTAAGCGAAAGCGCACCAAAAGCAAAGTTTGTTATTTTCTCTGAAACCTTTAACTCAAAAATTAAAGCGTTTCAAGATTCATTTATGTACAATGCAAGAAAAATAGAAGTAAAATAATTTAATTTTAAAGTGTTAACATCCAAGTACTTTGAAGTTGTCTAAATTTTTTAATTTCTCTTTTTAAAATTGGCAAGTAGTCTTTTCCGTTACTATTACAAGATTCTAAACGTTTACAATTACGATATAAACGGTTTGTTAATAGGTTTACTGATGCAATATGTTTGTGTTTTTTGTCTGAATGACGTTGTAATTCTGCATTAATAATTTCTGGAGCTAATGATTCAGATTGCTGTACAATATCTCCAGAGACATAAATATTAGCATCTTCTTTACCATCTTCATATAAATATGCTAAATCTTGATTTAAATAGCTAGAAATACTTCTAGATAAGTTAAAAATCTGCATAGCTTGCTTGTAGATTGGTAGTTCTGAAAGGTGCGAAGGAATGTGAGCCGACATTTTAATTTTTCTTTTTATCAAAAATAATGACAAGCCAGCATTTTTAACTTTCGATTTTAAAGTAAAAATGTATATTTGCTTTAATAATTAAATTATTTTTTAATAATACTTTAAATATGAGTGTTGATAGTCTTAACTGGAAGATTTTAAGGTGTTTGCAGCAAAATGCAAGGCAATCCAATGCGGAAATAGGTAGGCAAGTTGGGATTACTTCTCCTGCAGTTTCAGAGCGCATAAAGAAGATGGAAGACTTAGGTATTATTCAAAACCACATTACTTTAATTTCTCCATTTGAAGTGGGTTACCAACTTAAAGCATTAATAACGTTACAGGCTTTTATGGGTAAATTAAAACCTTTTTTAGAAAAAGTAAAAACGTTTGACGAGGTTATTAATTGTTACAGAATTACAGGAGAGGAAAACATTGTCATGGAAGTGATTTTAAAAAATCAAAAACATCTTGAAACCTTTATAGATCAATTGATTGTTTATGGAGAAAGTAAAACACAGATTATCTTATCTCATGTTATAAAAAATAATAGTATTAAATCTGTTTAACACCATTTGTTATTTTATTTGGTTTAGATTTTCCAAGGTGGATTTTTTCGATGTTCTCCAGCTTTATAAATAATAATTTTATTTCCGTCTGGATCCAATAAAGATGCTTCTCTCCATAACCATGATTGATCCTCTGGATTTGTTTTAAAACGTAATCCTTTTTGTTTTAGTTCTTCAACTAAATCATCCATATTATTATCTTCAAAGTAAATAGTTGTATTGTCGCTTTGTTGCATACTTTCATTAAAATGAATTGAAAAAGTAGCCTCACCATCAGGACACTCAAACCTAGCGTAACGTGGTAATGCATCTACAATAAGTTTGAGCCCTAAAAGTGTATAAAAAGCGACTGCTTTTTCTAGGTTTTTTGAGGATATGGTGACTTGATTTAAATTCATTTATAAATTATTTTGTGTTCGTTTATGTAACCAGATAGATAATATTACTGCAACAACACCATAACTAACCGTTACTATCCAATTATATTGATAGCCATAATTTTCGATAATTGTTAACCCAATTTTAGAACTAAAAATATGTGCTAAAGAAAACGACATAGCATATAAAGCCATGTAACTTCCTTCAAACCCAGTTTTTGCTCTTTTTATAGCGTAAGCATTAGTATATGGGAAACCTAACATTTCTGCTATAGTAATAATTATAACATGAGTTATTAAAATCCCAAACCAAAAGTTGTTTATTAAAGCTAAAAAACTAAGCCCAAAAAATAAAGACGCATAAACTATTAGTTTTGTGTTTTTCGCTTTCTTTTTTTCTAAATAACTAATCATTGGCATTTCAAATATTACAATTAGTAAAACATTAATACCCATTATAAGACCAATATTAAATTCGTTAATAAAAAACTTTTCTTTGGCATATAAAGGGAAAGCAACTATATATTGAAAAAACATCATTCCCATTAAAAAGCAAATAGCTATAAATATCCAATAGGAAACATCTTTATATAGTGTGTTTTTTTCTTTAAGGACTAATTGATTAGTTTTTGTCTCTTTAGTTTGTTTAGCTTCTTTGACTAAAAAAGTAAATAAAAATATTGCCATTATACAAGTAATACCATCAATCCAAAACAGTAAATTATATCCTTTAGTTTCAATAAGTAAACCTGCTAAAGTTGGTCCAATTCCCATACCAAGGTTAATGGCTAAGCGAACTAAAGCTAAAGATTTTGTTTGATTTTCTGGTTTACTATAAGCTTTTAAAGAAACAAAAATTGCTGGTCTAAATGTATCTGCAATCATCATTAAAAAAAGTATTGCAAAGCATAATCCCCAAAATGAAGTAACATATTGCAAGCCAATAAACCCTAAGCCAGTAAAAAACAAACTTAAAACCATTACTTTATAAAAACCAATTTTATCGGTTAACTTCCCACCAATAAAAGACCCTAATAAAGAACCAATACCAAAAAAAGCAAGTATCCATCCAGCATCATCTTTGTTAAAGTTTAAGTTGTCTGTAAGATATAATGATAAAAAAGGTATTACCATTGTTCCTGCTCTGTTTACTAACGATATAAGAGATAAATACCAAATCTCTTTTGATAATCCTTTAAATGCATCAAAATAATTTTTAAATAGCGTTTTCATTGGTTTGGTTGGTTTTAAGGGTTTGTTTTTTACATAGTCTTTAATTTCTTAAGAGTGAACTTTTAAATTGAGAGTATCTCTAAAATAAAAAAGTCCAACTTAGAAGTTGGACTTTTTATATTGTATTAATTGATATTTAAATCATCATAACATATAATAGGACCAACAACTTGTATCTCTACAAGAGGTTTGTTTGGTTAAATATGTAATGACTTGATTCATTATTTTCTTTATTTTATGGTTCAAAGCTAAACAAAATTTTTAATAAGTTGTATTTTTGATTTGAAATTTTTGATAAACAGTAATTAACTTTCTTGATATGAAAAACATATTTTTTCTTTTTTTATTGACTAGCACTTTAAGTTGTGCACAAGATAAATTACCAATTTTAGGAGAGACTGAGCATCAAAAAGAAATGAATGCAAAATTTAAAGATGCAGTAAAATCGCCTTTAACAGATAAGGATCGCAAAACCTTTAGAAGCTTAGATTTTTTTAAGTTTGATAGTACTTATGTTGTAACAGCATCTTTTAAAAGAACACCAAATGAGACGTCTTTTAAAATGAAAACAACTACAGACAGATTAGTGGATTATGTTAAGTATGGCGAAATTACTTTTACTTTAAATGAAAAAGAACTAAAGCTTAACATCTATCAAAATATAGAAATGGTAAAGCAATTAGGCGAAGAAGAAGCTCTGTTTTTACCATTTATGGACAATACTAATGGTGTTGAAAGCTATAAAGGTGGACGTTATGTCGAGGTTGGTTTGCCTAAAGACAACCAAATGGTTGTAGATTTTAATAAAGCTTATAACCCTTATTGTGCTTACAATAAGAAGTATTCTTGTCCAATTGTTCCAAGCGAAAATGTGCTATATACACGTATAGAAGCTGGAGTAAAAAAGTATGATAAGCACTAATTTAAAACTGCTTAGCAACCCATAATCCTAAAAAAACAGCTAAAAATCCAAGCACAAAACTAGCAATAGTATATAATGCAAAACTGGTAAAATCTCCAGATTTTAAAAACACATGATTCTCATATGCAAAGGTAGAGAATGTAGTAAATCCTCCACAAAAACCTGTTGCTAATAAAAGTGTTTGATTATTAGTAAGTGTATTGTTTTTTAAAGCTAGTCCAAGAATAATCCCTATTAATAAACTACCTAATATATTTGCTAGAAAAGTCCCATAAGGAATTCCGTTTTCAGAATTATTTAAATATTTTCCAATAATAAAACGGAGTACACTTCCAAAACCTCCACCAATAAAAACTAATACTACTTGCTTCATTTATTTTATAGGTAAGTATATCTCTGTAACCCAATTAGAAGGGTTTGGTACTTTTCCAGGATCGGTTGTATATATTTCAAAAGGTTTAATTTCGGATTGTATTAAATTATTGTCCTTAATATGTTTATTTGCAGCTTCCCAAGCTTTTGGTAAATTAGTATAATTACCTTTTGCAGTAGTTTTTATTACTTTAGTTTTTGGTATAAAACCGCAAAGGACTTCACTATCATCAGATACAGTTACTTTATTCATAACAGGTATTGCTTGACTCATAATAATATTTCCAGTTTCAGGATTCATATCATTATAAATAGTAAATGGCATACCTGCTTGAACAATATTATTTTTAGCCATATAACCCATAATATCACCATATTGTTTTCCCATTACTTGACTAATATTAGTGCCAGTTACAGAAGTTGTTTTGTACATATAAAAACCACCACCATATTCTGTTTCTCCATCAATTTTAAAGCTGTGTTGTTTCATGCTCTCTACAACTTTACGGTCTAAAAGCTCTAAACTACGCTCATAATAAGGACCAATAATATTGTCCATTCCGCCTTTAAATGCTGCATAACCTTTAAATCCAAAGGACATTTCCTTACCAGTTATAGTCCATGTAACGTCAGTGCTTCCATCTGTATTTGGTTTAAATTGCCATAAAACATCAGATTTTGGATGTTCGCCAAATTGCATCTCTTGTTTTATGGATTTGTTTGGGTTAGTTTCAATGTTTTTCATTGTGCCAGTTTCGCCTTCATCTAGCCAAGAATAAGATCCATTAACACCTTTGGTTTGTTCAGGATAAGTCAATGTCATTTCTGGCTTTTCTTCGACCCAAGCATTCCAATCTTCCCAGTTTTTAAAATCAATTACATCATTATATATAAGACTTGCAGGAGCTTGTATTGTTTTGGTTCTTGTTACTTTAAACTCATTAGGCTGGACAGCAATATAAATAGCTATAGCAATTATTGCAATTAGTAAAAGAAACAGGATGTACTTTAAATATTTCATTTTAAAAAAGTATTGAAAAGTTATTTATTTCAAAGATAATCAATTTATAATATGTTAAATAATCTTATATTTAATGACTTTTAAAAAACAATTTATCATGAAATTAAAACAAATATTAAGTGTCGCTTTTGTAGTAACACTATTTTTTTCTTGTGGAAACAATTCTGTTACAAAAGAAAACAAAACTGCAGACAATAAAAAAGAGACACCTTTTAGTTTTAATGTCGAGCAGTTTGCCGATATTAAAGTACTTCGTTATCAAATTCCAGGTTGGGAAAACTTAACCTTAAAAGAGCAAAAACTAGTCTATTATCTAACACAAGCAGGATTGTCTGGTCGTGACATAATGTGGGATCAAAATTACAGACATAATCTTAAAATCAGAAAAGCTTTAGAAAATATTTACACAAATTATAAAGGAGATAAAACTGCTGATAATTGGTCTGCTTTTACAACTTATTTAAAACGTGTTTGGTTTAGTAATGGTATTCATCATCACTATTCTAACGACAAAATAAAACCAGAATTTTCTCAAGATTATTTTAAGGAAATCATGGCAGCAACAAATACGACTTTAATAGATGAAGCATTTAATGTTATTTTTAACGATAAAGATGCTAAAAAAGTTAATTTAACTAAAGATGTAGATAATGTATTGTTATCTGCAATCAATTTTTATGGACCAGACGTAACAACTGCTGATGTAGAAAATTTTTACAAACAGAAAAAATCGCCTAATCCAGACAAGCCTTTATCTTTTGGATTAAATTCTCAATTAGTAAAAGAAAATGGTGTTTTAAAAGAGCGTGTTTATAAATCTGGAGGTTTATATGGTTCTGCAATTGATGAAATTGTAAAATGGTTAGAAAAAGCACAAGGAGTTGCTGAAAATAAAGCACAAGGTGATGCACTTGCATTATTAATTAAATATTACAAAACTGGAGATTTACAAACTTGGGATGATTATAATGTAGCTTGGACTGCAGCAACAGAAGGAAATATAGATTACATTAATAGTTTTATTGAAGTCTATAATGATCCAGTAGGTTATAGAGGGTCTTATGAAACGATTGTACAGATTAAAGATTTTGATATGTCAGAGAAAATGGCAGTTTTATCTGAAAATGCACAATGGTTTGAAGATAACTCGCCTTTAATGGATGCACATAAAAAAGATAGTGTTGTTGGTGTAACGTATAAAGTTGTAAACGTTGCAGGAGAAGCAGGAGATGCGTCACCAAGTACACCAATTGGTGTAAACTTACCAAATGCAAATTGGATTAGAGCAGCAGTAGGAAGTAAGTCTGTGTCTTTAGGAAACATCATTTATGCATATAATAATGCTGGAAGTACTGGACGTTTAAAAGAGTTTGTACATGATGAGGAGGAGTATGAGTTAGAAGAAAAATATGGACAGAAAGCAGATAAATTGCATACAGCATTACATGAAGTTATTGGTCATGCATCTGGACAATTAAATCCTGGAATAGGAGAGACTAAAGAAACGCTTAAAAAATATGCATCTACTTTAGAAGAAGGACGTGCAGATTTAGTTGGATTATACTATTTATACAGTCCTAAATTACAAGAATTAGGTTTGGTTGACGACTGGAAATCTATTGGTAAAGCAGCTTTTGACGGTTATATACGTAATGGTTTGATGACACAATTAATACGATTAAAACTAGGTGATGATGTTGAAGAAGCACATATGGTAAACAGACAATGGGTTAGTGCTTGGGTTTTTGAAAAAGGTAAAGCAGACAATGTTATTGAAAAAGTAACTAGAGATGGAAAAACTTATTTTAATATAAATGACTACGAAAAATTGCACGAGCTTTTTGGGCAATTATTACGCGAAGCACAACGTATAAAATCTGAAGGAGACTACAAAGCAGTAGAAGCTTTAGTGGAAGGTTATGGTGTAAAAGTAGACCAAGCTATCCATGCAGAGGTTTTAGAGCGTAACAAGCAATTTACATCTGCACCTTATAGTGGTTTTGTAAATCCTGTTTTAGTTACAGAAACTAATGATGATGGAGAGATAACTGCAATTAAAGTAACACAACCAGAAAGTTTTGATGGACAAATGTTAGAGTATACTAAACAATACAGTTTTTTATCTGAAGAAAATTAAAATTACACTTCCTAATTAATTAGGATTAATAAAATAAAAAAAGCCTTAATCCCTAAATTAAGGCTTTTTTGATTTGTCAAAAATCCCCAGTTAAGGGGATTTAAGTCAAACACTTTTTTGTAAAATGATTAATAGCGAATAAGTGTTTTGGTTAATATGCATTTACAAACATATTGTACTCAAAGATATGGTATGTTTAGAGCAAAAAAAATACCCAATAGTGGGTATTTTTAAATGCTGATTTATGAACGGTTAGGTTTTAAAAATCATATTTTTTTTCTATAGCATAACGTAATAATTCTCCTTTCCCTTTTAAGCCTAAAATTTGCACCATATTTTTTCTGTGTGTATCTACTGTATGCACACCAATAAATAAGAGTTCGGCAATTTCACGAGAAGTTTTACCTTGACCAATAAGCTTTAATATTTGGGTCTGTCTTTTTGTTAAAGCTCCTTTTTTCTTGTTACTACTATCTAAGTTTAATGCATTAGTATCTATATCTGCATCTAGATAAAGATCACCTTTAATAACAGTATTTATAGCTTCAATTACTTGTTGTAATGACGAGTTTTTTAAAACATATCCAGAAGCTCCAGCTTTTATCATTTGTTCTACAGCTTCGGCTTGTTCAAACATTGTAAAAGCTAATACTTTGGTATTTGGGTATTCTTGTTTTATTTGTTTAGTTGCTTCAATACCATCCATTATTGGCATTCTAATATCTGTTAAAACAACATCAGGTTGTTTTTGTTTAATAATACTAAGTAATTCTTTTCCGTTATTAGCTGTACCAACAATGGTTATATTATCTTCTGCTTCCAACATTAATTTTATACCATCTATTAAAGATTGATGGTCTTCTGCAATTGCTAAACGTATCATAATGGAATATCTATTATTATTGTTGTACCTTGATTTTTGGCAGATTCCACAACCATTTCCCCTTCCAAATGCTCGACTCTTTTTTCAATACTATGTAAGCCCATTCCATCTGTTTTAACCACTTTAGTTGTGTCAAACCCAACACCATTATCTTCAATCATAATGTTTAAAGTATTACCATGATTGGTTAAGTTAATTGTAATTAAATTGGCTTGTGCATGCTTTATAACATTGGTTGTTAGCTCTTGGATGATTCTAAAAAGGGTTATTTCTAAACTGTTTTCTAATCTGCTTTCTAGACCAAAATCATAGACTTCTATTTCTATATTACTAGCTTCAGATATTTTTTTTGCCATTAAGTTTACTGCTTTTAGTAAACCTTGTTTGGCAATTACACCAGAGTTTTTTGCATGCGCTATACTTCTAATTTTAGTATAGGCTTCATCAATTAAATTACTGGTTTTATCAAATAGGTTATTAGATTGCTGATCTTTAAGCATACCAAATTGTAATTTGACTGTTGCCATTAAACTACCAAGGTCATCATGTAAATCGTTTGCTATACGTTGACGTTCTTTTTCTTGACCTTCTATCATAGCATTAATACTATTAATTTCTTGGTCTTTTAAAAGTGTTGCTACTTTTTGTTTTTGGATTTCTCCTTCTTTTTCAGCTAATAATTGCTGACGCTTGATGCTTCTTCGAATTAAAAAAGAAATAACACCTAATAATAAAAGCAACCCAAAAGAGGTAATGAATAAAACCTTATTACGCTTGCGTTTAGAGTCAATCTCTATATTGTCTGCACGTAATTTTTCGTTGTCAAAGCTTTCTTTGTATTTGGCTACAGCTGCGTTTTGTTCTTCAGTGTTTAGACTGTCTTTATAAGTTATTGATTCTGTAAGATATTGGTAAGCTTTTTTGTTTTGGTTAAGCTTGTGGTATATTCTAGATAAGTTATCTTTATTATCACTTTTATTAGATAACACACTTTCATTTAATTCAATTGAATCTGCTTTTAAATAGTTGATTTCAGCATTTTTTAAATCGTTTAATAGTTCATAACATCTTGCTATATTACTATAATTTAAAGAACGGTTTGATGGATTGTCTAGTTCTGGTTTAGCTTTAAATAGTGTCTTACTTTTTTTGTAATAAATTAAAGCAGAATCAGGCTTATTTAATTGTTCTAGGTATAAAACACCTAAGCTATTGTAAACACTAGATAAAATTGTACTGTCTTTTTTAGTTAATTTATAATTTAAAATATGTTGAAAGCTGTTAACAGCAGCTTTGTTTTGTTCTCTAAATAAATGATAATTTCCTTCTAAATATTTTTGAAATATCTGAAAATTAGTGTTTTTATATTTTACAGAATATTCATTCAACAAATCCAAATAATCTTTATTATAATGATTATTTTGATTGTAATCATAAGTTTGAGATAGTCCCAATAAACTATACAAAACAGTTAAAGAATCATTATGCTTTTCTCCAGCTTTAAAAGCGTTATTAAAATGCATAAGACTTAATGAGTCGTTTTCAATCAAATAATTATAATAGCCATTAAAATAGTCTAATTGTGCTTTTTGTCTTTCAGAAAATGTTGTTGGTTTTAAAAGACGCAGATATTTTGAAACCGAATCTGCTTTTCTACTTCTAGAATGATAGATTAGACTTAACCAATTTTTAGAACTAGAATTAGTCTCATTATTAATTTTGTTTTCTAAATTTATAATAGGGTTAGATTTATCGTAATAAAAATAAGTAGAGTCGTTTTGTGCTGTACAAAACGACCCTACAAATAGTATAAAAAAGAAACACTGTAGTTTCAAAATTTAAAATAATTTAAAGTTAATTAAGGTAAACCTTGTACTTTAGATTTTTTAACTCTTTCAGTCATGATTGGGGTTTCACAATTGTCAGTTGTGTATTCAAATGTAACTTCAACAGTTAATTCAGATTCACGGACTCTAGATAAACCAGTTAAGGTATCAGGATAATCTTTAGTTGGTGTACCATAAGTTTCTCCACTAAACAGATAGCTTATAGTGTTTGTTGCTCTGTCGTAAGTTTTTGATACAAATGAATTGTCTTCTGGAATTGGGATTATAATATTTGCTGTACCAGTTAAAGTGTTATAATTACCACTTGAGATAGCTTCAGAGGATCCGCAAAAATTAAATGCTGCTGTGGTTGACATTAAAGCTGGGCTAGGTGTGTCTAAAGCTTTTTCAAGATCTGCTAATTTTTGTTTGGTTGTTTCTAATTCTGTTTGACAAGCTTTGTCACCACAATTTGTTAAGCTTAAAGCGATTAGTAACAAAAAGGCGAATTTAATGTTTTTTTGTAATTTCATTTTAAAGAAAGTTATTGGTTAGTATTAATAGCATTGACTTTTACAATTTAAACCATAAAAAAACACTTAATTGTAGGAATTTTATAGATAAAATTTTAAAAGTCTCGATGAAGTTACAAAAAAAAAGAATAGAAAATAAAAGCTAATTATTTAAAAATAACTTTAATAGCGACAATCATTCCAATAAATCCAAGAAATGCAAGAAGCACCCAAAGCACGCCTTTATAATGGATTTTGTGTAGGTTTAAGTCTTTTTTATACATCCTAATAAGGATGATAATAAATGCAATTGCAAATAAAACTCCAAAAACCATTTGTCCTTTACTAAACATAATTTATTTTTAAGCAAAATTAATAAAACTAAGGACTAACATCAAGTAATATACAACAATTATGCAAGATAAAATTGAGGCTGTAAAAGCATTTCATACTGCTTTTAAAATAGGATATAGAGAGACACCTAAAGCAGATTTAGGACTAGATAAAAACTTGTTACGCTACGAGCTAATGCGTGAAGAAAACGAAGAGTATCTAGAAGCAGCAAAAACTAATGATTTAGTAGAAGTCGCAGATGCTTTAGGAGACATGCTTTACATTTTATGTGGTACAATTATCGAACACGGAATGCAACATAAAATAGAAGAGGTTTTTACCGAAATACAACGTAGTAATATGAGTAAATTAGGTGAAGATGGAGAGCCAATTTACAGAGAAGATGGTAAAGTGTTAAAAGGACCAAATTACTTTAAGCCTAATATTAAAGCTATACTTGATAAATAGTTTATTAATTCGATAATTTGTCAATTTGTTAATAATAAAAAAGCAGCCAAATGGCTGCTTTTTTATTTATTTGAGTGATTTAAATAAACCAATTTAAACCTTCATTCTCCATCCAAATGGATCTTCAGTTTTATTAGTTTGTATGTCTATAATACGTGATTTTAATTGCGATGCAAAAGTAGATTCTAGTTTTGGTAATTCAAAATCTTCACCTCTAAAACCAAAACCAGCAATTGGAGATATTACTGCAGCAGTACCTGCTCCAAAAATCTCTTTTAAACTTCCATCTTTTGATGCGTTAACTAATTCGTTAACTTTTATTTTTCTTACTTCTGTTTTAATACCTTCAGCTTCTGCTAATTCTAAAATACTTTTTCTGGTAATACCATCTAGTATTCTATCACTTACTGGAGACGTTAATAAGGTATCATTAATACGTACAAAAACATTCATAGCTCCAGCTTCTTCAATATACTCATGTGACGTGTCATCTGTCCAAATAACTTGTTGGTATCCTTTAGCTTTTGCTAATTGCGTTGGATAAAATTGTCCAGCATAATTACCACCTGCTTTTGCAAATCCAACTCCACCATTTGCGCTACGCGAGTATTTTTCTTCTATTAAAACATTTACTTTTCCAGAAAAATAAGCACCAGAAGGAGCAGTACAAATAACAAATTTGTACTCGTCAGCTGGAGAGGCATGAAAGCCTTGTCCAGTTGCAAAAACAAAAGGTCTGATGTATAATGAACTTCCTTCATTTGTAGGAATCCAATCTTTATCTAAGTCTAAAAGCGCTTTTAAACCTTCCATAAAATAATCCTCTGGGATTTCTGGAATAGCTAATCGTTTTGCAGATAAGTTTAGTCGTTTAGCGTTTTCTATTGGTCTAAATAAAAACACATCATTGCTTGTGTCTTTATAAGCTTTCATACCTTCAAAAATAGATTGTCCATAATGAAAAATCTTAGCAGAAGGATCTAGACTAAATGGACCGTATGGCACAATTTGTGGAACTTCCCATTTTCCGTTTTTAAAATCACAAGTTAACATATGATCAGAAAACACTTGACCAAATGCTAAATTATTAAAATCTATAGACTCTATTGTAGAGGTTTTAGATTTAGTGATTTTTATGTCTTTTTTGGTTAACATTGCTATTTATAGTGATTAAATATTGACTACAAAAATACAGAATTATAAATTATAAAGTGTTCAATTAACCTTAAAATAGTATCTTTGTTATTCTTAATTTAATAAAAAACAGGATGAAAAATTATCTAATTCTTATAGCGTTATTTGTATCAATAATGGCTTGTAAAAATGAAAATAAAACAGATCAAACAACTAATAGCGATGACGCTAAAGAGCAGGTTGATGTAACTTACAAATCTTTTGGAAAAGAAATTGTAGCTAACGATGCAATTGCATCAAAATCTATGATTGCACATTATAAAGACCTTAAAGCAGGAGATAGCTTACCAGCAAAAGTTACTTTAAAAGTTACTGAGGTTTGTCAAGCTAAAGGATGTTGGATGACAGCAGACTTAGGTGATGGTAATGATGTAATGGTTAAATTTAAAGACTATGGTTTTTTTATGCCTAAAAATATTGCTGGTCAAGATGTGATTGTAAATGGTATGGCATATGTAAAAGAAGTGTCTGTAGACGAGCAACGTCACTACGCTGAAGATAAAAATGCATCTAAAGAAGAAATAGAAGCGATTACAGAACCAAAACGTACGCTTTCTTTTGAAGCTGATGGTGTGTTATTAGTAGAAAAAAAATAATATGAAACTGAGTTTTTGGGTTTTAGCAACTTTGTTTTTAGTGTCTTGTAACAATGAAAACAAAGAAGACGTTAAAGAAAAAATTGTTTATGACATGTATGTACCTTCAGAAATGTCTATTTTAATGCAAGAGATGTATGACTATAACTTACAACTTAAAAAAGACATTGTTGAAGGAAAAACACCAACTGAGTTTCCTAATGATTTTTTAAACATACACTCGGCTCAATTATCGAATTTTAAAAAAAGAAACGAAAGATTTAAAAGTTTTTCCAATGTGTTTATTAATGCAGAAAAAGAAATTTTTAATGATCAATCAACTTTAAGCCTCAAAGAGCGATTTAATAATACAATTAATGTTTGTGTGTCTTGTCATCAAAAAGAATGTACAGGACCAATTCCAAAAATTAAAAAGTTGTTAATCGCTAACAACAATTGAAACCAACTATAGAAATTACAAAAGACGGATCTTCTACTTTAGTACATCCAAAGTATCAAGCCCATTATCATTCTATTTATGGAGCAATTGAAGAGTCTAATCATGTTTATATAAATGCAGGATTGTTATATTTTTTGTCTTCGGAAAAAAGGCAAGACATACTACAATCCTGTTCTATTTTAGAATTAGGGTTTGGCTCTGGATTAAATGCCTTTAATACACTTTTAAAAACCGAAGCATTACCAGTAAATATAAATTATTTAGGTATCGAAACTGATCCAGTACCTATTGATGTTATTAAAAAACTGAACTATCCAGAATTACTTCAAGCTAATGAGAAGCAAGAACTGTTTGATAATATGCATACAGTATCTTGGGAAGATGTACATCAAATAACTTCTAGTTTTTCTTTAGAAAAACGACAACTTGATATTTTTAAATTAGAAGCAGACAATCAATTTGATTTAGTATATTTTGATGCTTTTGGACCAGGCGCACAACCAGAATTATGGACAGAACCCATTTTTAAAATAATGTATAGAGCATTAAAAAAAGGAGGTGTGTTAATTACATACTGTTCTCAAGGCGCAGCAAGACGAGCTATGATCAGTGTTGGATTTACTGTAAGCAGATTACCTGGACCACCAAATAAGCGACATATTTTAAGAGCTGTTAAGGAGTAGTGAAGTGTAATAATTTTAGTGATCTGTATATATAACATGTTTTCTTATCAAATAGTTAAGTAAATTTAGTTAAACCTTACTTAAACTTGGTAAGTTGTTAAATGGTAATTCGTAAATTTAAATAAAAACAAAATGCGTGTTTTAATAACAGGAGCAACTGGATTAATTGGAAGTGAGATTGCTAAACAATGTCAAAGTAAAAACATTGCAATTAATTATTTAACAACTAATAAATCCAAATTATCTACAGCAGAGGGTTTTAAAGGGTTTTATTGGAACCCTTCAGAAAGTATAATAGATATAGAGTGTCTGAAAGATGTAGATGTAATTATTCATTTAGTAGGAGCAAGCATTTCTAAACGTTGGACAGATAACTATAAAAAGCAAATTATATCTAGTCGTACACAAACCACACAATTATTATTTAATACGCTTAAAAACAATCCTAATCAAGTCACACAAATAATATCTGCTAGTGCTATTGGTATTTATCCAAGCTCTATGACAAAATATTATACAGAAGAAAATACTGAAGTTAGTACCTCGTTTTTAGGTCAAGTCGTACAACAATGGGAACAAGCAGTAGACCTGTTTTCTACACTTAATATAAATGTTGCAAAAATAAGGATTGGATTAGTCTTGTCTGCAAAAGGAGGTGCGCTTCCAGAGATGGCAAAACCTATTAAATTTGGTGCAGGAGCAGCTTTTGGTTCTGGTAAGCAGTGGCAATCTTGGATACATATTACAGATTTAGCAAATCTATTTTTATATGTTTTAGATAATAAACTAAAAGGTGTTTATAATGGTGTTGCACCAAACCCAGAAACCAACCAACATCTAACTAAAGCTATTGCAAAGCAATTAAAACGACCAGTTATTTTGCCAAATATTCCAAAATTCATGATGAATTTTATTTTAGGAGAAATGCATAACCTTCTATTTGAAAGCCAACGTGTATCTTCTAAGAAGGTTGAAACTAGTGGGTTTAATTTTGAGTATTATAATTTACAAATGGCTTTGGAAGAAGAGTTGTAGGGATACTTGGTTTTTTAAGTAAAATATTAAGTGTGATAGAAACCGTTTACACGCTTAAAGTAAATGGTCTTGAGGAATTAATTTGGAACATTAAGAAGCAGTTTCCTAAATAGTTCGTTTAACGTGTTTGTATAAGATTAGTTGCGTGGTTTAAGCACCTAATTTAGCAAATACAAACCGAATAGAAAATCCGCGAGGATTTTCGTAAGTAAGCTTGCACTAGCAATTAATTTTATACGGTGTTGTACGTAGTTTTTTTAATTTAATAAATACGCTAATATTATTGCAACCGAAATATAAAATATCATTCCAAATATTCTCATTTCCGACGCTTGTTTAATTTTTCGTTCAAATCCGAATTTTTTAAATCGTTCTATTTCAGATTGATTAAAGTCGGTGTTTTCCCATCTATTAATTTTGGCAAAACCAATAGGAATGAAAAAGAAACTTAAAGCTTCTGAATTACTCAAAGGTGCATTTTTGCGTTTTTCAGCATTTTCTTTCTCTTTATTCTGGTTCAAGTTCATAACTCTTTAATATTCCAGTATATAATTCCCACTCAATATCTTTTTCGTTTGTTATTTCAATCGGCAGTTTTTTAAATTCCGATAAAGCTTTATTAATCCGCTTTAGAAATTCAGGCACAGATTTAGTATAAAAAATTGAAGAACGAATTCCGTCGTGAGTATAGACAATTGTCAATACAGACTGTAAGTCAGATTCCAAATTTTCAATTAGCACATCTTCCACTTTTTGCATATAGATATTTTCTTCAGGCGTTGGGATTCCGTTTTCAGTTTCCGTCTCAAATGTCCAAACGAATTCAACGTGTTCCGTGTATTGTTTTGAATCAATAAAATTCTTTAAATGCTGTCTACCACGAATAATTACTGGTTTTCCATTGTTTTCGGTTTCTCCGCCAAACCAAGTATCATTAAGTTCCAATTTATTCTCTTTTGATTGAGAAAATAAAGAACCAAAATTCAGTATTAATATTAATGGTAAAATGTTTTTCATCGATTTGGTCAAATTACGTACAATGTTTCTCTGATAAAAAATCGTTTTAATGTTTTTTATCAATCGTTAAACGAAGTTAGTTGATTTTTTTGACAAAGTCAAGACTAGCAACTGTTTAGTAAACTTTAAAAACCAGTATCAAATTCGCTTAAAAATAAAACAGTAAACTCTATTAGTTTCAACTAAAAATCATAAATTTGCAAGCGTTTAACAACGCAACATGACAACAGAAACTAAGTACATATTTGTAACAGGAGGAGTAACCTCTTCTTTAGGAAAAGGAATTATAGCAGCATCTTTGGCTAAGCTACTCCAAGCCCAAGGTTACAGAACTACCATCCAAAAATTAGACCCTTATATTAACGTAGATCCTGGAACTTTAAATCCGTATGAGCATGGAGAATGCTATGTTACAGATGATGGAGCAGAAACTGATTTAGACTTAGGACATTATGAGCGTTTTTTAAACGTACCAACCAGTCAAGCAAATAATGTTACGACAGGACGTATATACCAAAGTGTTATACAAAAGGAAAGAAGAGGAGAGTTTTTGGGTAAAACTGTACAAGTAATACCACATATTACAGACGAGATTAAACACAGAATTCAAATTTTAGGTAACTCTGGAGATTACGATATCGTAATTACAGAAATTGGTGGAACCGTTGGAGATATAGAATCATTACCATACATAGAGGCAGTAAGACAATTAAAATGGGATTTAGGAGATAACAATGCGTTAGTAATACACTTAACATTAGTCCCTTATTTAAAAGCTGCTGGAGAGTTAAAAACAAAGCCAACACAACATAGCGTTAAAACTTTAATGGAAAGTGGTGTGCAAGCAGACATACTAGTATGTCGTACAGAACACGAATTACCATCAGACCTAAAACGTAAACTAGCATTATTTTGTAATGTGCGTGAAGAAGCCATTATACAGTCTATTGATGCATCAACAATTTATGATGTACCAAACATGATGTTAGATGAAGGTTTGGATAAAGTGGTTTTAAAGAAGTTAGCTTTAAATAGTGATGTGCCAGATTTAACCATTTGGAATCAGTTTGTGAAACGTCATAAAAATCCAAAGTCTGAAATTACAATTGGTTTAATTGGGAAGTATGTAGAGTTACAAGATTCTTACAAGTCAATATTAGAAGCATTTATACACGCTGGAGCGGAAAATGAAGTGAAGGTAAATGTAGAGTCAGTACACTCAGAATATTTAAATGATGATAATATCAAAATGAAGTTATCTCATTTAGATGGTGTTTTAGTAGCACCAGGTTTTGGAGAGCGTGGTATTGAAGGAAAAGTTAATGCAATAAAGTATGTACGAGAAAATAATATTCCGTTTTTAGGAATTTGTTTAGGAATGCAAATGGCAGTTATTGAATTTTGTCGAAATGTTTTAGGATTAAAAGATGCTAATTCGACAGAGATGAATCCAGAAACAGCAAACCCAGTAATTGATATTATGGAAGACCAAAAAACCATCATTGACAAAGGTGGTACTATGCGTCTTGGTGCTTGGGATTGTCATATTGAAAAAAAATCAATAGCTTATCAAGTATATCAATCACAAGATATAAAAGAGCGTCACAGACATAGATATGAGTTTAATAGCAGTTATAAAGATCAAATTGAAGCTGCAGGATTAAAAGCTACTGGTTATAATCCAGAAACTAAATTGGTCGAAATCATTGAAAACCCATCACATCCTTGGTTTGTAGGTGTGCAATATCATCCAGAATATAAAAGTACAGTTGCCAATCCACATCCTTTATTTGTGGCATTTGTAAAGGCAAGTTTAGAACATAATAAGACAAAATAAGTGTCAATTTGACATCAAATTAAAAGTGGTCGTATATTTGACTATATAAAATTCCTTAACAAAAAGGAACCAATTAATTATGGAAGAAAAAAAACTAGACGTAAAATCAATAATAGGATTTGTATTAATCTTTGCGATTTTATTATTCATGATGTGGCAAAACCAGCCAACTCCTGAAGAGTTAAAAGCACAAGAAGCAGAAAAACAAGCACAAATTGAAGCAAATAAAAAAGCAGAAGTTAAAGCAAATCCAGAAGCTAAAGTAACTACAGCTTTAGATTATTCTAAACCAAAAGACTCTAATGCAGTAGCTGCATTACAATCTAAAATAGGAGATTTTGCTTATTCTGCTGCCACTTCAACGTTTGCAAAAAATGAAGTAGAAATAGAAAGTGAGGTATTAAAACTTAAGTTTAATACTATTGGAGGACATCTTTCTGAAGTAGAACTAAAGCAATTTGTAGATTTTGATTCTATTCCAATTCATTTAGTAAAAGACGGAAATTCTGTTTTTAATATACAGTTTCAAACTACAGATAATCGTACCTTAAATACTAAGGATTTATACTTCCAACCAACAGTTACAAAAAGTGGAGAGAACACAATCGTGTCTATGAAGCTTAAAACTGCTGAAAACAAGTATTTAGAGTATAATTACGTAATTAAACCTACAGAGTACATGGTAGATTTTACTGTAAGATCTCAAGGTTTAGAAACGTCTATTAATACTTCAAATCCAATTAATTTAGATTGGACACAAAAAACATACAGACACGATCAAAGTATCTCTTATGAAAATAGATATACACGCTTAACTTATCAAACAGATGGAGACGTAGATAAATTATCTCAAATGGGAGATGATGATGAGGTTGAACCAGATGTAGCTTGGTTATCATACAGACAACACTTTTTCAGTAGTATCTTAACAACAGATAAACCTTTTAAGGAAGTGGCAATCACTTCTAAAAACTTGGTAGAGGATGAAGCTAAGGATTCAATCTTTACAAAACAGTTTTCTACAAAAACAGCTTTAGCACTAAATGGAGCTAATATTAATAACAATTTAAAATTGTATTATGGTCCAACAGATAGTGATATATTAAAAAAATACGATGATAATTTAGAAGAAAGTATTCCGTTTGGATGGGGAATTTTTGGATGGATTAATAAGTTTTTATTTATCCCATTATTTAATGGTTTAAGTTCTTTTTTACCTTACGGTATTGCCATTATTGTAATGACAGTGTTAATTAAATTAGCAATGAGTTTTGTGCAATACAAGCAGTATTTGTCACAAATGAAGCTAAAAGTATTGAAGCCAGAATTAGATGCTATTAGAGAAAAGCATAAGGACAATAAAATGAAAGCGCAACAAGAAACTATGGCGTTACAAAACAAAGCAGGAGCAAGCCCTATGGCTGGATGTTTACCAGCTTTAATCCAAATGCCAGTGTTTTATGCTTTATTTATGTTTTTCCCAACAGCTTTTGCTTTACGTCAAAAAAGTTTCCTTTGGGCAGACGATTTATCATCTTATGATGTAGTAGCTAAGCTTCCGTTTAATATTCCGTTATATGGAGATCACGTAAGTTTATTTCCAATATTAGCTGCAATTGCAATTTTCTTTTATATGAAGTTAACAACTGGTCAAAATCAGATGTCTGCTCCTACACAAGAAGGGATGCCAGATATGGCTAAAATGATGAAGTATATGATATACTTTGCACCATTTATGATGTTAATTTTCTTTAACCAATATGCATCAGGATTAAGTTTATATTACTTTATATCTAACTTAATTAGTATTGGTATTTTATTAGTGATCAAGAATTTTATTTTAGATGAAGAAAAAATTCATGCTAATATTCAGGTTCAAAAAGCAAAGCCTAAAAAGGAAAGCAAGTTTCAACAAAGAATGAAGACAATGATGGAACAAGCAGAAAAGCAAAAACAACTGCAACAACAGCAAAAAAAGAAAAAGAAGTAATTTCTTTTTAATAATTTCAAAAAGCTGTCTGCTATATTTTAGTTTGGCAGCTTTTTTGTTATAACAAAACTATAATTATAACGTTTAACTAGCATTAATTCCGCCTAAGCGAAAAAAATATAAAAATGAAAAAAGTATTCTTGTCTGTTTTAGCTTTATTTATTGTTACTATATCTATAGCTCAAAACTTAAACCAATTTGATGACAATGGATTGCGTCATGGTAAATGGAAAAAGAATTTTGAAAACACTAAAGTGGTTAGATATGAAGGCCAATTTGACCATGGAAAAGAAATAGGTGCATTTAAGTTTTATAAAAACATAGATAATAAACCAGTGTTAACTGCAACAAAAGTATTTAATGCAGATAATGATGTAGCTCAGGTTACTTTTTTGTCTAGTACAGGAAAAATTATTAGCGAAGGTAAAATGCGTGGTAAAAATCATATTGGTAAATGGGTAATTTATCATAATAAAGTAGACCAAATAATGACGCAAGAGTTGTATAACGATAAAGGAAAACTGGAAGGCGAGCGTCTTGTTTACTATTTAAATGGTCAAGTTGCAGAACAAGCGTTTTACAAAGATGGCTTATTGAATGGAGAGGCTAAGTGGTTTGCAGAAAACGGAACACTTATGAAACTGATTAGCTATAAAGCAGATAAGTTTGATGGTGCTTATAAAACCTATACAAAAGAAGGTATTATAGCAGTAGAAGGTCAGTACAGAAATGATTTAAAATGTTGTGTCTGGAAACGTTATAAAAGTGGCAAATTAGTCGAAGAAAAAGACCTAGATAAAAAAAAGGAATAAAAACCTAATGACTTTATATTTAAAAACGCCTTGATTTCTCAAGGCGTTTTTTAGTTTAAACTAATTTAAGGGAATATTTATTTTAATAAATTTAAACTATAATCAACTAACTATATATAAAACGTTATGGTCTGATAACTCTATCCACTACATGTGCGACACCATTTACAGCTTGAATATTAACTAAACTTGTAATAATATTAGTCACTCTGTTTAGTGGATCTGTAATTGTAAAATTACTAGTGTCTACATTAATTGTACCACCTAAAGTAGTTACTGATCCAGTCATTAAATCTCCAGACTGTACATTACCAGATACTATGTGGATATTAAGTACAGCTTCTACAGTTGCTGGGTCGATATCTCCTAATCCAGTAGCTCCAGAAGGGTCTAACTCTAATAATAGAGCGTCAAATGCAGTGTTTGTTGGAGTAAATACTGTTAGTGGTCCAGATGTAGCGTCTGCTAATGTTGGTATTAACATTGGTGATGGCATTTGAGAATCTGCAGATCCTAATGCAGCTACAAGATCTTCTAACGCTGGATTTGTCGTTGCAAAAGTTGCTAAAGTTGGTAAACCAATTACAGCATCTACAACATGAACAATTCCATTTGTTGTTGAGATATCTGCTAATGCAACATTAGAAGCTCCATTAAAGGTTACTCCAGACATACCATCCCAATAGATACTTAAATTAGTACTGTTTGGACCAGAAGCTAATGTATTAGTATATCCTGTTGCTCCAGCTAAATCTGTAGACATAATATTAGCTCCATCAATAACATGGTTTAATAAGATTTGTGTTAATACATCATTTGGTACATCTGCAAGTGATGCAAAACCATTAGCATTTAAAAATAATAAAAAGGCATCATTTGTAGGAGCTAATACTGTTTTGCTTCCATCTGCAGATAATGCATCGACAAGATCAGCTTGTATAACAGCTTCAACTAAAAGGCTTAAACTTGGTGTTGCTTGAGCTGTTTCAACAATGTTTAATGCTTGTGGTTCTGGTGTAGCAGTGTCATCATCATCACTACAAGACCATAATACGAATGTTGCTAAAAATAGCAAAGATAATTTTTGGATTGTTTTCATAACTTCTCTTTTTTTTATTGGTTTGTTTAACAAATATATAAAAAGATTAAACAAAATAACATAATTATTTGTTAATTTTATTTAAATCGTTGTTTATTAGTTGATTATACTAAAATTTCAATTTTAGTTTATTAATTATAATTTTTTAAGAAAGACTTATCTTTGTCATCTATTTTTAAATTATGAAAAAAAGAGTCATTGTAGGATTATCTGGTGGAGTAGATTCTAGTGTTGCTGCATATTTATTAAAAGAGCAAGGTTATGAGGTTATTGGGCTTTTTATGAAAAATTGGCATGATGATTCAGTAACAATATCAGACGAGTGTCCTTGGTTGGACGATAGTAATGATGCTATGTTGGTTGCAAATAAATTAGGAATCCCATTTCAGACTGTAGATTTAAGCGAGCAATACAAAGAGCGTATTGTGGATTATATGTTTGACGAATACGAAAAAGGTCGTACGCCAAATCCAGATGTACTTTGTAATAGAGAAATTAAGTTTGATGTATTTATGAAAATAGCATTGGACTTAGGCGCAGATTATGTTGCAACTGGACATTACTGCAGAAAAAACACAATAACAAAAGATGGACAAGAGATTCATCAATTAATAGCCGGAAAAGACCCAAATAAAGATCAGTCTTATTTTTTATGTCAATTATCTCAAGAGCAATTAACTAAAGCATTGTTCCCAATTGGCGAACTATTAAAACCAGAAGTTAGAGAAATTGCAAAGCAACAAGATTTAATTACTGCAGATAAAAAAGACTCGCAAGGATTATGCTTTATAGGTAAAGTTAGATTACCAGAGTTTTTGCAACAACAATTAAAACCAAAAGAAGGTGTTATTGTAGAAATACCAAAAGACAATCCTTTTTATAGTGAAGCTCTGCCAACATTTAATTCTAAAATTGAAGAGCTAAAGTATCAATCTAGAAAACCTAGCTATACAATAGTTCAAGGAAAAATAATGGGTAAACATCAAGGTGCACATTACTTTACAAAAGGACAACGTAAAGGATTAGCAGTTGGTGGAACAGTTGAGCCTTTATTTGTTATTGACACAGACGTAAAAGAAAACGTAATTTATACAGGACAAGGATCTAAACATCCAGGATTATATAAAAACACACTATTTGTATCTAATGATGAGTTACATTGGGTAAGAGAAGATTTAGCCTTAAAAACAGACCAAACTATGGAAGTTTTAGCTAGAATTAGGTACAGACAAACTTTAGATAAAGCAACACTTTATAAAGTAGAATCTGGATTATATGTCCAATTTAGTAACCCACAATCTGCAATTACAGAAGGACAATTTGTAGCTTGGTATTTGGATGAAGAATTAGTAGGTTCTGGTGTAATTTCTTAACTTGCAGTAACAAAATGTTACTACAATGAAAAAGCTGTTACTTTTTATCGTATTCATCTATTCTTCAATATCTGTATCTCAAGAACATGCTTGGGTCTATTTAGCAGACAAACCTAATAGTGTTTCTGCAATAGCTAATCCTATTTCTATATTATCTCAAGAGGCTTTAGACCGTAAAGCTGCACATAATGTTATAATAGATTTTAGAGATGTTCCTGTGGACGAAAACTACATCACGCAGATTAAAGCACAAACAGGAATTACTGTTTCTGCAAAATCAAAATGGTTTAATGCTCTACATGTTATTGGTACACAAGCAGATATTAACGCGTTAACAACGTTAACTGTTAATGGTGTTAACATAGTTAGCAGTATAGATTTTGCAGATGATAGTTTAAATACACGAGTAAGTCAAAATCTAAACAAACACGATGTTGAAGCTAGTTTTACTTCTTTTAATTATGGTAATGCTGCAAACCAAATACAAATGTTTAATGGAGACGATTTGCATTTAGCAGATTATACAGGAACAGGAATGACAGTTGCAGTATTGGATGCAGGATTCCCTAATGTAGATACTATGAATGGTTTTCAACGACTAAGAGATAATGGTGGTATTGAAGGAGGTTATGATTTTGTAGACAGAAACACAGATGTTTATGCATACCAAGGAAACTCTCATGGTACTTGGGTATTAAGTGATATGGCAGGTTTTATACAAGATCAATTTGTTGGGACAGCTCCTGACGCAAAATATTATTTATTCAGAACAGAAAATGCTGCTACAGAAACACCTCTAGAAGAAAGCTTATGGGTAGAAGCAGCAGAACGTGCGGATAGTTTAGGTGTAGATGTTATAAACAGTTCTTTAGGTTATACTACTTTTGATAACCCTAATTATAGTTATACTCCTGCAGAAATGGATGGTAATACAGCTTACATTAGTAAAGGAGCAAATATAGCGCATGAAAAAGGAATTTTAGTAGTTAATTCCGCTGGAAATTCTGGTAATAATACTTGGCAAGTTGTTGGTGCTCCTGCAGATGCAACAGGTGTGTTTAGTATTGGAGCAGTTAATGCTGCAGGTACTTATGCTTCGTTTAGCTCTCAAGGTAGTAGTGCACAACCAACACAAAAACCAGATGTGGTTGCTCAAGGTCAAGCCAGTTATGTTATCTTAAATAATGATGTTATTTCTACTTTAAATGGTACATCTTTTAGCTCGCCAATTATGGCTGGAGGAATAGTCTGTTTATGGCAAGCATTACCAAGTTTTGATAATGACCAAATTATGCAATTGGTAAGGGAATCTGCATCGCAATACACAACACCAGATAATTTTTTAGGTTATGGGATTCCGGATTTGTCTTTAGCTTTAGCACAAGGTTTGTCTATTGTCGAATTTGAAAATGAAAACACCACATTAAAAATATTTCCTAACCCAGTCATAAACCAATTAACGATCCAGATACCAAGTCAATTTGAAGAAGCGGAAGTTAGAGTTTACGATGTTTTAGGAAAAAAGGTAATACAAACAACAGTTTCTGCAACCAATAAAACTATAAATACTAATCCTTTAGCAAAAGGTGTGTACTTAGTTAAAATTGAAGCTGAAGATCTTTCAGTAATTAAAAAAATTATTAAGAACTAAGCTAGATTGTAACCTCCAGTTTAGCGAGAGGTCATCTTTTTTTTAAGGTTCAATAAAACAAATTATGCCAAACAAAATAACAACACTTTTTAATATTAAATACCCAATCATCCAAGCAGGAATGATCTGGAATTCTGGCTGGAGATTAGCGTCTGCATCAAGTAATTCTGGAATTTTAGGATTAATTGGAGCAGGAAGCATGTATCCAGATGTGTTAAGAGAACACATTCAAAAATGTAAAAAAGCAACAGATAAACCTTTTGGTGTCAATGTGCCAATGTTATATCCTAACATTGAAGAAATCATGAACATTATTGTAGAAGAAGACGTTAAAATCGTTTTTACATCAGCAGGAAACCCAAAAACATGGACCAAATGGTTACAAGATAAAGGGATTACTGTTGTGCATGTAGTTAGTAGCGTCAAGTTTGCACTAAAAGCACAAGCTGCAGGTGTTGATGCTATAGTCGCAGAAGGTTTTGAAGCTGGTGGACACAATGGACGCGATGAAACCACAACGCTAACATTAATACCAATGGTTGCAGAGCAATTACAAATACCATTAATTGCAGCAGGTGGAATTGCCACAGGAAAAGCCATGTTAGCCTGTATGGTTTTAGGAGCAGATGGTGTACAAGTTGGTAGTAGGTTTGTAGCAAGTAAAGAAAGTAGTGCGCACGATAACTTTAAGCAAGTTGTAGTGGATGCAAAAGAAGGAGATACCCAATTAACCTTAAAAGAATTAGCACCTGTTAGATTAATTAAAAACAAGTTTTATCAACAAGTCCAAGACTTGTATAAAACTGGACCAACACCAGAACAACTTAAAGAATTGTTAGGTCGTGCAAGAGCCAAAAAAGGAATGTTTGAAGGCGATTTAGATGATGGCGAATTAGAAATTGGTCAAATTGCTGGATTAATCCATGATATAAAACCAGTTGCAGAGATTGTAAAGGAAATGGTTGAGGAGTTTGAGGTTGCTAAACTTGAGATTGTTAACAATTTTTAAATTAACTTTAAATATGAAATTATTAAAGTGGTGTCTTTTTCTTTTGATAATTACAGCATGTAATAATCATAAAACTGATTTTGTAAAAGCTGAAGTAATTTCAACCATTATTGATAGTCTAAATTCTAAAAATGATATTGAACAATTTGTTAGAGGATTAGATTATCCAGTTAACAAGTTTAGGGAATCTAAGGATTCTATTTATATTCATAAAATACTTAGCAAGTTTGAATTAAATAAGATTAAAGACTTTAATCGTGATGATCGTTTTGATACAGATAGTATAACCAAACGTATAGCAGATTCAATTAATGTCACTGAAAGTTTTTATAAAGCAGATTTAGATAACAATGGATTTACTGATTTAATAATTATTGGTGATAACAAAGGTTGTCAAGGAGGAGCTTTAGTAAATGGCGAATATAATTCTTGTAATTTTAGCACTTATGCATTAATGAATTTTGGGAATGATTCTATAAACCCAATAAGTTTAATATCTGAAGGAAAGAGAAGAATTTCAATAGTACCAAAAATAGTCAATAACAATAAAGGAATCTTTCTTGAAATTCATGAACCAGGTACTTATAATTGGATTGAAAAACAAAAAATATCTAAAAACAAGTCTTATTTGTTAACTTATGAATTTGATGATTTAATAGAGTTTAATGAAAATGTAAAATCAATTAGTATCGATAAAATTGAGTTTTCAACTTCAGGTTGTGATTATAAACCTTGTCCAGTTTTTGAGCTGATTATTAATAAAGATAAAACAGCAAGTTTTAATGCTATTGAGGATAATTCTTTGATTCCTGAAATCCTAGAGAGTTATAGTTCAAACCAAATTAAAGGAAAATTTGAATGTAAGATTATTGAAAAAAAATTTAACGAGTTAATGAGTTTGTTAGATTATTTAGATATCCCAAACCTTAAAAATCAGTATTTCGAAGATAAAACGCATACTAGAAATTGTGTTTTAAAAATCACTTACAACAACGGAAAGGTGAAAAAAATTGAAGATTTTGGAATGAGTGGGACTTATGGATTAAGAAAGCTTTACAAGGTTATGTTTGATTTACGCTTAACCCAAAATTGGAAATAATAGCTTTACCTAAAATCAAAACCACTATTTTTACTAAATAGTTTGAGTATATTCAGCTCAAATTTAATCCTACTTAATGCTAATCAAAAAACTACTTCATAAAACCTATCAAATAAAAAATCTTCCTAAATGGATCAATTTACTTGGTGTGTCTCAGTATTTTAAATTAATAACACAACTTAAAAGTGACAAGCAATATTTAGAGTTAAAGGTTAAAGGCTATGATGGTTTAATGTATTTAAGACCAAATACGTCTGACTTTAAAATATTTAAGCAAATTTTTATTGAAGAAGAATATAATGTAACCATCCCTTTTGATGTGTGCAATATTATTGATGCAGGATCTAATTGTGGTTACTCCATTGTTTATTTTAAAAATAGATTTAAAAATGCTAAAATAATAGCTATAGAGCCTGATACTTCTAACATAGAAATAATCAAAAAAAACACTAATCATTTTAGTAATATTGAATTGATTAAAGGTGGTGTTTGGTACAAAAATACTGGCTTAAATATTCTGGATAAGAATGCTGGAAAATGGGCTTTTAGAGTAGTGGAAGCTGAAGATAATCATGGCGAGTTTAAAGGCTATTCCTTAAATAATATCATGGAAAGTTATAATTTAGAGACTATAGATATTTTAAAAATAGATATAGAAGGTTCAGAAAAATTAGTTTTTGAAAAAGACTATAATAATTGGTTATCTAAAACCAAGTTTGGTTTTTTAGAACTTCATGAAAACTACGCAAAAGGAGTTACAAATGTGGTTAATGACAGATTAAATGCGTTTGATTTTAAAATTTCTCAATCTGGAGAAAATGTCGTGTTTTCTAAAAACAACTAATAAAAATCATTTATTCTGTTTTTAATAAAACACGTCAATTCGAGTGGATTTTACGATTGAAAAAAGTAAAATTTGTATCGAGAATAAGAGTTTCTACTTTAAGTTTAATCTAATACCTAAAAGCACTACTTTTGCGCAATGGTTTTATCTAATTACACCAAAGAATTTAAATACAATTGGCAACTAGCAGCTCCTGTAATGTTAGGGATGTTAGGGCATACCTTTGTTAGTTTTGTAGATAATATAATGGTTGGTCAACTAGGTACTGCAGAGTTGGCAGCTGTGTCTTTAGGTAATAGTTTTATGTTTATTGCTATGTCAATAGGTATTGGCTTTAGTACAGCAATTACACCATTAGTTGCAGAAGCAGATAGCGCAAAAAATTTTAAAAAAGGAAAATCTGTGTTTAAGCATGGATTGTTTTTGTGTACTGTTTTAGGTGTCTTACTTTTTTTAGCACTCTTTTTTGCAAAACCATTACTATATTTAATGAAACAACCTGTTGAGGTTGTAGAGCTTGCCATTCCGTATTTGGATTTAGTCGCTTTTTCATTAATTCCGTTAATAATTTTTCAAGGTATAAAACAATTTAGTGATGGCTTGTCATTAACTAAATACCCAATGTATGCTACTATTTTAGCTAATGTCATTAATATTGGATTAAACTATTTATTAATCTTTGGTAAGTTTGGATTTCCAGAACTAGGTATTGTTGGTGCAGCTTATGGGACTTTAGTATCTAGAATTATAATGGTTATTTATTTATGGTGGTTGTTAAAAGGTCGAGAACGCTCTAAAGCCTACGTCACTAATATTAAGTTTTTTGTATTAGATAAATTAATGCTTAAAAAAATTATAGGATTAGGTACACCAAGTGCTATGCAAATGTTTTTTGAAGTAGCTATTTTTACTGCTGCTATTTGGCTTAGTGGATTATTAGGTAAAAACCCTCAAGCAGCTAACCAAATAGCCTTAAACTTAAGCTCTATGACTTTTATGATTGCAATGGGATTAAGTGTAGCATCTATGATTAGAGTGGGTAACCAAAAAGGTTTGCATCAGTATTTTGAGTTACGTCGTATTGCAGTGTCATTGTTTTTAATGGGTTTAATTTTTGCAGTAATTTTTGCATCATTATTCTTAATATTTAATCAGTTTTTACCACGTATTTATGTCGATTTTGATGATGTAGTTAACTTTAAAGACAACATGGAAGTGGTTACTATTGCATCTCAATTATTGATATCAGCAGCAATATTTCAGATTAGTGATAGTTTGCAAGTTATTGTACTTGGAGCTTTACGTGGATTGCAAGACGTTAAAATACCGACTTTACTTACTTTTATTTCCTATTGGATAATAGGGTTTCCTGTAAGTTGGTTTTTAGGTAAAGAAGAGGCTTATGGTAGCTTTGGAATCTGGCTTGGTTTATTGGCTGGATTAACAACTGCAGCAATTTTATTATTTATAAGGTTTAATTATCTCACAAAAAAGTTGATAAATCAGAGTGCCTAAAGTATTTTAAAGTTGGGAGTGCCTAAAGTTTTGAAATTCTTAAGTTTATAGTTGGAAAACAATAATTAATAAAGTTTAAAAGTCATGACTAATAAAGAGTTTGCTCAAGTTTTAGAAAAAAGAACCATTACTTTTGCTATTCAAATTCTTAAATTATCGAGTAGCTTACCTAATACTCCAGAATCTTTAGTCTTACGTAATCAACTTTCAAAATCTGGAACTAGCGTTGGTGCTAATTATAGAGAAGCTAATAGAAGTAGAAGCCCAAAAGATTTTAAAAACAAAATAAGCATTAGCTTAGCTGAAGCTAGCGAAACCGATTATTGGTTAGAAATTATTGAAGAAATGAAATTATCTAATAATTCAAATATTTCTAAAATGAGAATTGAAGCCAAAGAACTTTTAGCTATTTTTACATCCATTGTAAGTAAACTTTAATTCATTTGTTTTATCTAAGCAAGAAAAATTTTAAATGCTTTAAACTTATAACTTGAAAACCGAGTAAGAAAACTTTAAATACTTTTCAACTCTAAATACTTAAAACTTAAATGGAACTACCAAAATACATATTAGGAGACAATACAGATTTGCCAAATGCAATTTTTGTGATACATACAGAATTTCCTAGGTTTATTATAAATCTTGAGGATGATGAAGTAGAGTGGTTGGAAGATTTTGACCAACATGATGAAAAAGAGTTAGAAACAGAAACTGAAAACCTAATTAAAGAAGCTACAGCTTTTTATGATAGGGAAGTCGCTAGATACGAAGACTAATGCGTTAGGGATAGAAGCGATATCCTTTTTTACGTCAGTTTGAGTGCGCTGAGTTTTTCGAAGCGTGTATCGAGAACAAGTAAAAAAGATTTAGCGGATAGTCCGACCTTTAGGTAACGCCAAAATAATAACATGTTAGACCAAATACTACAATCCGATTCGGAACTATTTTTATACCTAAACGGTTTAGGAACCACAACTTGGGATGGTTTCTGGATGTTTTATACAGATAAAGTACATTGGATTCCGTTTTATTTAGTACTTGTGTTTTTAATGTATAAAAAAAGAAACGATAAACGTTTTATAATAACTGTTGTAGTTATTGGGTTAATGGTACTTTTTACAGATCAAGTAACTAATTTGTTTAAAAAAGGATTTGCACGTCCAAGACCATGTCATGAAGATGAGATTTTTCAAGCAATGCGCTTAGTTAAATCTTGGTGTGGTGGTAAATATGGATATTTTTCTGGACACGCTAGTAATAGTATGGCAGTCGCTATTTTTTCTGGATTAATGCTTCGATATAAATACAAGTATTTAATCTGGTTTTTAATAATTTGGGCTTTAGGTATGGCGTATAGCAGAGTCTATATTGGTGTGCATTATCCATTAGATATTGCAAGCGGAATGTTATTTGGAGGATTATCTGGATTACTATTTTACAAGCTAGAAAAGTACTTTCAAAACAGATTTAAGTTGCAATAATTACTTCTTTTTAAAATAATAATACTGACTAATTAATCGGTCTTTGTACTGTTTACTATTAGGCTCACTTTGGTTTAAATCAAACGTATGCGTTTGTTCAAAAACATGAGTTTTACTTATAATGTCTTTATCCTTAGCGCTTAATTTGTTAGTTAAAACACCAAATTCTGAATCTAGAGGAAAACTAAACTGGTTGTCTGTTTTTGTAATCTGCGGAATTTTTTCGCCATACTGCCAAATAACTTCTGGAGAGATATGGTTGATTGCATATACTTTAAAGTTTTTTCTGCTATTCTCATTTTGCAAAGCAGAAATTGGTTTAAAATTATCACTTGTAAATCCTTTAAAAACTGGTAAACCGAATAAAAATAAAGCACCAAAAAAGGTAACCGTTAATAAAAATACATTCCTGATTTCTTTTTTAATTAATTGAGAAAGTATTGCCAATCCTAAAACAAATACAACTACAGAAAATAAGACGAAAGGGTTTAAAGCATCACTTAATTGCGCTTTAAACTGAAAATACAACACAAAAGGAGCAACAATACCAATTAAAGCAATCAACCCAAAGTTAAAATACACAGGAATCGTCTCGCGTTTATCAGTTAGTGTTTTAAATTTTCTAATTAAATATTCGATATAAAACCCAATATTTAACGCTAACGGAATTAAAACAGGCATCAAATAACGCGATTTTTTCTCAGGAATGATTGACAATAAAATCACAGCAAATATGGTCCATAAAAACGTAAGTTTATACGCTTTATAATGTATGGCTCTTCGTTTTAAATAAGGATATAATAAGCTAATAAATGCAGGAATAGTCCATAAACCACTTTGTGTAAAAAAGCTCCAATAGTAATAAAAAGGTCTTACGTTGTAACTGGTCCAATTACCAGTTTCTTTACTAGTTATAGCTGCAAAAGTCTCAGGATCTTCTAAGCGTACATAAAAGTACCACCAACCACCAACTAATAACCCTAAAACTAAGATGCTTAAAATTGGTGCTATTTTAGACTTGATGTTTTTGTATTTAAAGCTAAATCCATAGGCTAATAAAAAAGGTAGTAATAAAGCATAAAAACCAATAGGTCCTTTACTTAATAAAGAACATCCTATACCTAGACTAGCAATAATAGCATGCTTCCAATCTGTATTTTTTGATTTAAAAAACATAAATAAATGGTAGATAGCAACCATCATAAAACCATGAGTAAAAATATCCCAAGGTGCTTCAATTGTAATACCAATAACGTAAAAAGAAGTAATTAATATAAGCGTATTAATCATACTATGCGTTCTGCTTTTTAGCATGCTTTTAGATAGTCTATAACTGTAACTAGACAAAACCATAATCATTAATATAGCTGGTAAACGCATTCCAAAAATGCTTTTTACGCCAAAAACTAATCCTGATATGGCTGTTAGCCAAGTTGGTAAAGGTGGCTTTTGGTAACGTGCCTCACCATTCATGGTTGTTAATAACCAATTATTATCCTGTATCATTTCTCTAGCAGTAATAAAATTACGTGCTTCCATAATGGTAACTTGTATAGTCTCTAAGTTTGGTAATAGCATAATTGCTATTAATAAACTGATAACAAGTATTGGATAATTTTTAAAAAATTTAGGCATCTTGTTTTTTTAAGATTAACAAATTCCTGATATAAATAGTTGCTCCTAAAGAGTGACCAACTAGCAATACATAATCTACTCTATAAATAGCATACGTTAAAATTAATAACGATCCAATTAAGCTTAAAGCCCAAAAACCAAATGGTAATGACGATTCTTTGTGCTTTTCAGAATACATCCATTGGTATACAAAACGTAAGGTAAATACAACCTGAGAGACAATTCCTAAAATTAATAACCATAACGGAATCGCTTCGTTTTTAAATAACTTAACTGTATCAATTTCGTTATTATTAAAATAGAAAACAATAACAAAAACTGGCATTAATAGTAAAATCCATTGTACGCTAACGTGATATGTTTTCCATTGATTTTGTAACTGTAGGTTTCTTATATAAATGTAATAAGTTAAACTTTGACCAAGCATAATAGCAAAGTCATCGCGTAAATAACCATAAATAAACAGAAGGAAAGAAGCTATTAAACTTAGCGTCCAAAATAGGGTAGGTGTAATGACACGTTTTTGTTTTTCGCTGGTTAACCATTGGATGATTAAACGAGAAGAAAATAAGGTTTGCGCCAGAAAACCAATGCTAAGTATAATCCAATTGCTCATTATTTTTTCTTAGCTACTTCGTAATTAATGTATTTTTTTTTCATCCATAAATAAGCAAAACAATCCATTAAAGGTCCAAGTAATCGGTTCCAAACACCAAACTTAGCTTCTCCAGCAACTCTTGGAAAATGTTGTACAGGTATTTGTTTTGTCTTACCATTTTGTAACATAATCATAGCTGGTAAAAACCTATGAAGACCTTTAAACATTGGTATGCGTTTAGCATACTCTGTTTTAATCACTTTTAATGGACAACCAGTATCATCCATTCCGTCTTTTGTAAACGCACGTCTAATTCCGTTTGCAATTTTAGACGACATGTTTTTTACAAAACTATCCTTACGGTTTGCACGTACACCTGTTACTAAATCGTGTGTGTCAATATGTTCTAGTAGTAAATTAAAATCTTCTGGAGCTGTTTGTAAGTCAGAGTCGATATAACCAACCAATTCGGTTGTGGTATAATCAAAACCTGCTTTAATAGCAGCACTTAACCCTCTGTTTTCTTTAAATAAAATATAATCAAAAGCATCGTTACGACTACAAATCTCTTCGATTAACGTTTGACTTTTATCCTTAGATCCATCGTTTACAAATAATATTTTAGTGGTTTTTGTAGCTATTAGCGTGTAAGCTAATAACTCTTTTTCTACTCTAAGTAAATTATCTTCCTCGTTATAAACAGGAACAACAATGGTAAATTGGTAATTCATAAACCTTTTTTAGTACTACAAATGTATTGTTTTTTAAAGAATTGAAATTAGTATCGAAAAAAAATCTGTTTCTTTGTAATACAGAAAAGCAATTATGAAAATATTAGTTACTGGAGCTGCAGGTTTTATAGGCTCTCACACTTGCGAGCGTTTACACGATTTAGGTCACGACGTTGTTGGATTAGATAATTTTAACGATTATTACAGCTTAGCGCTGAAAACCTTAAACGAAAAAGCACTTACAGAAAAAGGAATTAAGGTAATTAAAACCGATTTAAGAGATGATAATTTAGCTGAAGTCTTGCCAAAAGACATCAACTACATTTTTCATTTTGCTGCACAACCAGGTATTTCTGCAACATCAACCTTTGAAGATTATTTTACTAATAATATCATAGCAACCAAAAACCTGATAGATTACGCGTTACTATGTAAAGATTTACAGTTGTTTGTTAATATTGGTACATCATCAATTTATGGATTAGAAGCAACATTTCCAGAAAGTGTAGCACCAAAACCAGCATCGCATTATGGTGTAACTAAACTAACTGCAGAGCAGTTAGTGTTACAAAAAAGTAGAGAGAAGCTATTTAAAAGCTGCTCGTTACGTTTATATTCTGTGATTGGACCAAGAGAACGTCCAGAAAAAATGTACACTAAATTAATTGCTTGTGCTTTTAATGGAGACGCTTTCCCTTTATACGATGGTAGTGCATCACATTTACGTAGTTTTACTTATGTAGGAGACATTGTAGATGGTATTGTAAGCGTTATTGGTAACGAAACTAAAGTAGATGACCAAATTATTAACCTTGGTACAGAAGTAGAACATACCACACAAGAAGGTATTGAAGCGGTTGAGCAAGTTATTGGTCAATCCATTAAAATAGATCATGTAAAAGCTAGAGTAGGTGATCAATTACGTACTAAAGCTAATATAGATAAAGCTAGAAAACTTTTAAATTACAATCCACAAACTACATTACTAGAAGGTGTTAAGGCACAAGTAGAATGGTATAAGGCGAATTTTTTGTAGAGAATTTTGAATAGAAAAAAGACTTCCGTTTAACGTGTTCGTTTATGGTTAGTTGCGTTGGCTAGGACTAAGTTAGTAAACAAAAACGAACCAGAGGAAATTCCGAAGGAATTTCCAAGTAGGCGATAACTAAGCAATTAATTATACACGTTGTTATCTCTTGTTTTTTCTGTCAAATTGTAGTATCTCATACTAATTAGCCTAAAAAAAATTAAATTAAACCTTTTGAGTTAATCAAAGTCTAATATGAAAAATATTACTACTTATTATGAAAATTCAAAAAGTTCAAATTCAAAACTTCAAACTATTTGGAGGAATTCTATTAATATTATCCATACTTTATAGTTGCAATAAGAATTCTGATGAAGGAATAGACGAAGAAATCATTACTACACCAACATTGCCATATGAGGCAGAAGGTTTTGTAAAAATAGAAAATGGTTCAGACGGTTTTTTTGCAAATTTAGAAAATGGAGATAGATTTAGTAGAGACCACGATAAAATAGGAGATGTTAATGGAGATGGTGTTGTTGATATTGTCGTTGGAGCACGTTCAGACGATGATGGTGGTATTGATGCAGGAGCTGTTTATATTTTATTTATGAATAGTGACGGAAGTGTTCAAAGCAATCAAAAAATATCGATGCTAGAAGGCGGATTTACAGAAACTTTAAACGCTGGAAACTTTTTCGGATATGGTGTTGCAGGTATCGGAGATTATGATTCAGATGGAATACCTGATATTGCTGTATCTGCTCCAGTACCTCCAAATAATTCATTATACATTATTCATCTTAATGCAGATGCTACAGTAAAAAACTTTGTCAAAAACTCGAATATTATTGCACAAGGCTTATCGGCTATTGGAGATATTAATGGAGATAATCGGATAGATTTAGTAGCTTGTAATCCTGGTTCTGATGATGGAGGAACAAATCGTGGTGCTATTGATATTTTATTTTTGAATGAAGCATCGCAAATAATGTATGCAAATACGGTTACAATAAGTTCTACGCAAGGAGGTTTCGGATTGGGTATTGAAGATGGTGACCAATTTGGAGGTAGAGAAGTTGCTATGCTAGGTGATATAGATAATGATGGCACAAAAGAATTGGCAGTCGGTGCTTTTATGTCTGATGGTGGTAAAGGAGCAATTTGGATTTTGTCATTAAACGCCACAACTTTTAATGTAGAATCTAAAATTAAAATTGCCGAGGGAATGAATGGTTTTACAGATGAATTGGTTTCCGATATAAATCCGAACGGTACTTCTGGTGCAAATTTCGGACATGCTATGTGTGCCTCTTTAGATATTGATGGTGATGGAATTATAGAGTTAATTACAGGAGCAAATCAACAATATGAAGGTTGGGCATATATACTATACTTAAATCCTGACAAAACGGTAAAATCATTCACAAGAATAAATAATACAGATGGAGGTTTTAATCTAACTTTAGATACAGAAGAGCGATTTTCTCGTTCTATTTCTTATGTCGGAGATTTAAGAGGTGATGGCACTATTGCAATAAATATTGGAGGAGGAGCTGGTGGTACAGGTACACTTTATACGCTATTTTTTAGACCGCAATAGTAATATTTTCTCAATTTAATATTCACTTAAGTGCTAATGTTGGATTTGTTTTAAATAAGAGATAACGTATAGATAAGGAGAGTTTTCAATTCTCTTTATCGAATGTTAAACGAAGTTAGTTGTTTTTTCTGACAAAGTCAAGTAAAATTAAGTGATTATTATAAGCCTAATTAAGTTTAAAAATCTTGTTTTTAATAGCATAAATAACTAAGCCAATCCTATTTTTAACTTCAAGTTTTTCAAACAAAACATCTCTGTAACCATCAATGGTTTTAGGGCTTAAAAACATTTTAGCAGCAATTTCTTTATAGGTTAATTCTGTGCAAACATGTTTAATAAACTCAATCTCTCTGTCTTTTAGTTTTGGTTTTTTATTTGGATCTTCAGTTAAAGAGTTTATTAAAATATTAGATACATTTTTAGTGTGGTAGTATCCATTTACCATAACTTCGTTTAAAGCAAACTCTAAAGTTTTTTTCTCTACATCCTTTAATAAATATCCTTTTGCACCAGCTTTAAGCATTTTAATAATAGTTAAATCATCATCTACAACAGATAAAGCAATAACCTTAATATCTGGATGATTGTCTTTTAAATATTGTGTGGTTTCTATACCATTCATAATTGGCATATTTACATCCATTAATATTATGTCTGGACTATTGTTTGGCGTTTTTAACTTTGTAACTAACTCTTTACCATTCTTACATAAATATAAGACTTCAAAATTATCAAAAGAGTTTACAAGCACGCTTATTGCTTGAGAAAGCAATACGTAATCTTCTACAATTACTACGCTGTAAGGTTTCATTTTAATTATATTTTATAAAAAATTTGTAATTGGGTACCTTCATTTATTTTAGATGTTATAGTTGCTTTAGCATTTATTAGTTGTGCTCTTTTAACTATATTTTTAATACCCATTCCACTATGGGTTTCTGTATTATCAATAAAACCTTGACCATTATCTTTGGCAGTTATTTGTACAGTATTGTTTAGATATTGTATTGTAATATCTAGTGTTGTTGCTTTAGCATGTTTGATAGTATTGGATAAAAACTCTTGTATAATTCTAAAAAAAACAATTTCTACTTCGTTGTCTAAATGTATCTCTTCACCTATTAAATTTACTTTTGCTTTTAGATATTCTAGTTTATTTAGTCTGTCTGTTTCTTGTATAATAGCAGACACTAAAGAACTATTTTTAAGTGTTTCTGGGTTTATAGATTTTGATAAGGATCTAAGCTCTTTTAATCCTTTGTCTAAAGTTAATAAAATATCTTCTTTATTAGTGCTATTTTGAAGCTGAATTTTTGCCAATGTTAGTATTTGACCAATATTATCATGTAGCTCCCAACTTATGTTTCTAAAGGTTTCTTCCCTAATTTCTATTTGTGTTTTTGCTATTTCTTGTCCAAAGCGTTTTTCAGAATCTTTTTGTTTTAATATTAGTGTGTTTTTTCTTTTTTGAAATACAATAAACAGCACTATTAGCATAATGCATAAAAACACTAGTATAAAAACTGCTATTAAAATTGCTTGTCCTTCTTGCTGCATATAAAACCTATAATAAAACAAATATTCATAACTATACTTAAAATATATTCTACAATAAGTATACTTTTATAATAATCAATTTTTTCCCAATAATTTCTGATAATTCGTGTTGGTATTTTACCAACAAAATAAAGTAGTAGCCCAATACTAATCCAGAACAGTAAGTTTTTTGATACATAAAGTACTTTATTACTGTTTAAAATATCTAGAAAATAAAACGAAATACTAATAATAACAAATACTGCACCTACAATAAATGGGATGGTTTGGATTTGTGTTAAATAATCCTGGAATCCAATATTAACAATAAAACATATAATGTAAAAAGCCATAAAGTAGCTTATCCATTGTTTTTGTTTTATGTCTTCAACAGTATTTTTAAATAAGTAAAGTAAAAAAGTAAAATTAATAAGATGATAAATGTTATAAAGAATTGTGTTGTTTCTTAAAATAAAACTTTCATGTAAATATCTAGCTAAAAACCCGTTAATAGTCGTGTACCATAATATTATTAAGAAGTATTTTAAAAAAGTATGCTTATACTTATAAAAATATATAGAAGCTACAACAGCTGTTATAAATTCTATATATTTAATTGACTTTCCTAAATCTGAAAATGAAATTTCTAATAACATAAATATCTTGTCGTTTCTATTTTGGAGGAGGAGCTAAATCACCTTCATTTAAAATAGTACTGGTTAATTCTGTATTTAAATTTGGTAAAAACGAAAAACTAAGACCTGCTTTTTGCTGTATTTTTTGTGTTTTATAATATCTATTTATTCTTTCTTTTTTGTCCTTTGTACCATACACTAAAGGCTCTAGAATAGTAAATTTACCTTTAATTGGGTTTTTATTATCATTTGGTTGTATAGCAAATGGTAAATGATTTAAGGTTTTGTATTCAGATTTAGCTGCTGCATTAGAAACCGTTGGTACAAAAAATACGGTTTGTTGATTTATAAATTTATCAGAATTACTTCTGTTATACCTGCCAAAATAAACTCTTATTCCAGACACTTCTTCTTCTGGGTTTTCTAATTGAATAGCATCTATATAATTAATGTATTGTCTCATTTGCTCTAAACTAAACCAAGCAAATTCTGTATCTATAAACTGTTGGTCTTTATAAAAATTTTTAAGTACAGGATTAATCACCTTCTTTTTAACTTGTTTTTCAGTATTAAACATGTTAATAGCCTTTTCAATTTTCACGATTTGTTTTGGTGGTGTTTTACTAGGTTTTTTGTTACCAAAATCGCAAGAATTAATTAGTAACATAACGGTTACTAAAAATCCGAGTTTTAATACACTTAGTTTTTTCATAATGTTTTGTGGTTTAAGTATTTAGTGGTTATACAAAGCTACAAGTTTTATAGGTCTATTTTACATGCTTAAAAATTGAAAAACACACACGCACACTCAACTCTCTTAAAAACAGATGATTACAAGCCTTGTTTAAATGTATTTTGGGTGTTTTTCCCCTTTTGTTAAAAGTGTAAAAACCAAATAGTTATCTGTTTAACACTTAAAAAAATAGAGTAATAATACCAGTCTTATTTAGGTATTTATCCTCTAAAATTTCATCTAATATATGCTCAATTTTGTGAAGCAATAGTTTGAATTGCAAAGCGAAAACTGAAAAGCTTTAATAGAGTAGGTAATTAATTAATCAATACATTAAAATGAATCTTTATCAAGAAATTTATCATGGAGAATCATTCCATCAAGAAGATTTTTATGATGCTGCACGTTATGTGTTTCATCAAGAATTATCAGAAGCAGCACCAGAAGAAATAGACCAATATTTAATGGAGCGCATTAGTGGTATGACAGCCGAAGAGGCAGAAGGTTTTTGGAGCAGCTTAGGTAATGTTGCCAAAAAAGTAGGGTCTGGAGTATTAAAAGTGGCATCTGTTGCTGCTCCAATTGCAGGTACAGTAATTGGTGGTCCAGCAGGAGCAGCAATTGGTGGTTTAGCTGGTAATTTAGCAGGAGCAGGAGCTAAAGCATTAGACAGAGCACCTAATTTTAGGTCTAGATCTAATCGTCGTAGAAGAAGTAGACCAACCCGAAGCAGACGAAGAAGAAGTAGAAGAGGGCGTAGTGCTAGAAATCCAGAATTACTTCAAGCATGGAACCAAACAAAACAATTTGCAGCAGGAGCTGGTCGTGCAGCATTAAGAGGCGCAACTAGATATGCAGCAAATAACCCTGTACAAGCAGCACATAGACCAACTGGTCCAGTTTTAGGTAAAAACTCTGCAGCAGTATTATCAAGTGTCATGAACAATCCTCAATTTAAAGCTTTGCTTTTTGGTAGAGCTAATGGTCAAGGCGAATTTTACTCGGAAGATATTACTGAAAACGATTTTGACTATGTAGATATGGTAGAAACTATCAACTACTTAACCGAAGATATTATTGCAGAATATTATGAAGACGATTTATTAGATGATGACACTTATTCTATTGATGAAGAAGGAGAATTAGTAGTCAATTATCCAGAAGAAAGATTAGAAAGAGTAGAAAGTTTTATTGAAGCAATAGCATAAAAATAAAATAAATGAATCCTTTATTAGAATATATCAAGGCACAAAAGCCAGAATTAGCAGAAGTAATTACTGTTATTGACACCATCCAGTCACAGCAACAGGAAGACACAATAGATGTTACAGATACAGATAATATCCAAGACGATAAGTTAATCGATAATAACACTGTAAAAGACATACCAAACTCAAACCAAACAAAAGCTCTAAAAATAGAGATCTTAAAATTAAAGCGCTTGGTCAAGTTCTTAAAACAAGAAGTTATTAATGAATCAGAAATTAATCATGATTTTGCTTTAGCTGTTGGAGCCTGTACAGACTGTTTTGGTTGTGATGAACAATGCGATAATTGTAATGGCAATGGTCAACCTGGCTTTTTTGTTCCTGATTTTATTCATTATAAAGACCTTATTATACCTGCTCAAAAAAAATACAATTTACACTTTAACACAAATAACAATTATTAACAATTAAAATTTTAAAATTATGTATTACACAGAAGATTATTTTGACGACAGTTTATTAATCGAAGATTTATTAGATGATGGAATCTTTGATGAAGATTATTATGACGAAGATCTATTAGATGATGATTTATTAGATGATGGCTATGGAGAGGATTTTGCCGAAAGAAGACGTCGTAGAAGAGGTAAACGCTTTAGAAGATTATCTCCACGTATTAGCCGAAACGTAAAACAGCGTTCTAATTTTGGTAAATCCGTTGCAGGAAATGCTAAAAATTTTGTAACAAAAGCAGATTTAAAAGTGGCTTTAAATACTATTTCTAAAGATGTTAATGGGCTTAAAAGAACCGCTATTTCTAACGGTAAAACATTAAAAGCTGTTGATGGTAAATATTCTAGTATTGTAAAAGACATTTCTAGAAAAGATGCTAATCAAACTAAGGTGCTAAAAAACATGCAATCAATGAATATGCTAGGCTCTATCCTTAACAAACCAAAGTTTGAAGAAGAAAACTTAATAGTGGAGTTTAAAGATGATAAAGGAAATGTTATAAATACATCGGAGCATGGTACTGCAACCATAAGAGAAAAAGAAAACGATCAAACTATTAAGTTAGATCAAATGATGAGTATTTTATTACCAATGTTAACCACTCAAGGAGATTCTGGTACTGGAAAATCGTCAAATGATATGATGCTACCATTAGTATTAATGATGTCTCAGCAAAATAATGGATCATCATCATCATCATCTAATGATATGATGTTGCCATTAGTTTTAATGATGTCTAACAAATAAGACAACTTTATAAAGAGGTGGTCTAATTAGCCAATTTTAATCACTTTTTAGCCACCTTTTTTATAACACAATTTAAATATTTATTTAATCTATTTTAACACACAAAGTTATGTCAGAAATTAGCATACCCATTAGTAAAGACGAGTTATTTGTTTTTTTATCTGAATTTAAAAAAGAATTTAAAGAAGAATTTTTAAAAGAGTTAAAAGAACCTGTCACAGAAGAAGTAAAAGAGGAAAAAGAAGTAAATGATAAGGAAGAAGAAGCTTTAAATCCTAATTTTTTTATTCAATTGTTTACCTCAAATAAAATTAAAGAAGTAAAGGAGGATATAAAAGAAATAGAAGTAAAAGAAGTAAAAGAGGAAAAAGAAAAGGAAACAGTGAGCATCACTAATCCAGATGCTACAGGTAAGATTGTAGATTTATTAAGCTCTATTAATACTTCTATTGAAAATGAAACTAAAAAAAATAAAGAAAAACTAGCGGAACTATTTTCTTATTTAAAAGGTATAGATGAGCCTTCTGTAGATTTAAGAACATTTTTTAAGAAATATGATTATCAAGTTGAATCAAGATTTGAAAATGAAATAGACTCTATTTCAGAAAGCTTAAAAGATAAAAAGTATATCAATAATTTAAAACTTATTATTAAAAATAAGGATAAAAAATTAGTAGCAGATCATAAAAAATACACAAAACTGCTTGGAAATGATTTTTTAAGTAAAATAAAGACAAAAGAAGATGTGTCATTTAATGATAAAAGTCATATCTCTAGAGTTTTAGGAAATGTTTCTTCTTTTATTAGAGATGTAACATATTATATGCCTGAAAGCACTAGTAATATAGAAGCATAAGTCTTATGGATCCTAATCTAAAACTTATTGTAAAAGGTAACCCAAAGGAAGAGTTGCAGTTGTTACTAAGGTTAAAAAGTGCAGACATTTACCCTAAAAAATGCAAAGTTATATCTCAGTTTCATGATGTTATTAGCTGTCGTATTTTAAGAAAAGATGTATTATCTGTTTATGATGATCCTGCAACCTTTAGTTTAAAAGCACCTCAGGTTATTCCAGCACAGCTTTATAAGGATTCAGATTTTAATAACATTTTCTCTGAACAAACAAATCAAACAATTCCAAAAACCAAAAAGAGTAATGTGGTTTTTGGTATTGTTGATTTTGGATTTGATTTTACCCATTCTAATTTTTTGGATAGTAAAGGACAAACTAGATTCGAAAAAATTTGGGTTCAACCTTCAAAACAAAAGCAGAATAATAAGTATGGTTATGGAAAGATTTTTTCTGAAACTGCAATAAATAAATCTTTAAAAACACCATTACCATTTAAAGATTTAGGATACCATCCTGGTAAAAACGACTTTATGAGTAGAGGTATGCATGGGACGCATGTATTAGGTATAGCTGCTTCTTCGGGACATGTTGGACAAAAAAGTATTGCAGGTAATAGCCCAATTGTGGCTGTAGATATGGGTTCTAGTTATGTTAATGGATCAGACTTGTCATTAGGTGACTCTGTAAAACTAATCGAAGGATTAGATTTTATTTTAAATCAAGCAGGACAAAGACCATGTGTTATAAACATGAGTTTAGGTGGACATTGTAGTGATCACACAGGAAAAACTTTAGTAGAAATTGCACTAAATAATATTGTTAAAAAAAGAGGAGGAACTGTTATTGTGCAAAGCACAGGAAATTATTTTATGGCTAATTGCCATCATGCTGGAATTTTAGAACAAGATAAACTTGTTGACATAGAATGGAGATTTAAATCCAGAGATAGATCGGCAAATGAAATTGAAATTTGGTACGAAAACCAAGATAGAATTTCTGTAGAGATTTTGGATGAAGAAGGTAATGTTTTGGGTCAATCACAACCTTTTGAAGATAGTCTTGTTAATTATGATAATTCGCAAAACGGAGTAATATTTCATAGATTTAATGAGCCTAATTCTAATAAAAATCATATTAATATCATTTTGTCTAAAAGACCAGAATCTAGAGTTTTATTTGTCAGGTTAATAGGTCAAAAAATTAGTAATGGAGAGTATCATGCCTATATAGAAAGAGATGATGTTGGTCAATCCTATTTTGCATCTCAAGATGTAAACACCAATTTTACAGTTGGATCTATTTGTAATGCACCTTTAACAATTGCAGTAGGTGCATATAACCAAAAAGTTAAATCAAAAACTCCAATGTCTTTTAGTAGTGCAGGTCCAACTATTGATAGACGCGTAAAACCAGAAATTTTAGCAGCAGGAAATAAAATTTTAGCAGCTAAATCTGCAAACAAATTTCAGCAAAAATCTAAGCAAGAATTAACAGCAAAAAGTGGATCAAGTATGGCATCTCCATATGTTGCATCATTAGCAGTTAATATACTAGAGCATTTTCCTAAAATGAATATTTATGAGCTTAGACAATTACTATTTAATAGTTGCGAGCCATTAAAAGCAATGGATAATACTATTGTAAATAAATCAGGATATGGAGTTATTAGCCATCAAAAATTAAACAGATTAATCACATTAAAAAAGAAACAGTATGAGAACTATAGATCAACACAGATATAATGGATATTTTAATGATAGTTTTACAGAGCTAAACACCTCTAGTGAGATAAAGGAAATTCAGCAATTTTTAATCCAAAAAGGATATAATTTAGGACGTTGGGGAGCAGATGGTGATATGGGTAGAGTTACTAAACAAGCTATTTACGATTATATAAAATCTCAACAAGGAGGTAGCCAACAACCTAACTATAATACACCAACAACACCAACAACACCAGCTTCAACTGCTAATTTAGTGCGCGAATTTAAATCTATTTTTAATCGTAAAAACTATGTCTTTCAAGATGATGAGCTTAGGTTAAATATTATTGGGATTAGAAATCTAGATGCCAATGCAGATTTATTTGATGACGAGCTGGTTGTTATTTGGAAAGAAAACGGAGCCTATCAAGTAAAACGCTATCCATTTACAACAGATCCAGGAAAAGGATATTTGCAAAGTGTGATGTTAAATCCAAAAGGGACAGCAATACTAAAAGCAGGTCAATACAGAAATACTTATAAGTTAGCATTGCACAGAAGCAAGTATATTGCTTTAGCACAACGTAATGGACCAGTCACAGTTTATAGAGATAATAACAAAAACGGAAGTTTAGATTTTATGGTTGGAAATCAAGACACTGGTTATTTTGGCATCAACATTCATAAAGCAGGAACCAACTCTACAAGGGTTAATAAATCCTCAGCTGGATGTCAAGTTTTTAAAAGAGCAGCAGACTTTAACGAACTTATTAGTCTTTGCAAAAAGTCTGAACGTAAATATGGTGCAGGTACTAAGTTTACTTACACTTTACTAGAAAAAAGAGGTGTGTCTATTTTATAATTAAAAAGTCATGAAAACAATACATAATTATCAGGATATAAACAAGCAGTTTTTAGGTGAATTAAATACCAACGACGAAGTAAAAGAAGTGCAACGGTTTTTACAAGCTAAAGGTTACAATTTAGGTAGCTATGGAGTGGATGGAGATTTAGGAAGAATAACAAAGAAAGCTCTTTACGATTATTTCAAAGTAGAAATAAATGTTGGAGGAAATGTTACACCACAAGTAAACCCACCAGTAACGCCAACAACTGGCTCTAAATTAGATAGGTTTATTGCAACTCATGGCTTTAAAAAATTTAAAAACAGTACAGAAATTAATACTTTTTTTGTACAACTTACAGGAAAGGATTTTTGTACTTGGTTTAAAGATGAAATAGGTTATAAAGGCTTTTGGGGAAACATCACTTTTGAAGGTCGAACACGACATGGAAGAAATATACCTAGAAGTAATTTTGCAACCCATCAAGCTAATTTTAATCGTGTTTGGAATAATATTTCTTTAATATTTAATGGAAGTTTAGGCAATCATTCAATAAACATTTTTCAGTTTTTTGCATTAGTAAGCATCATTATTAATGAAACAGGAGGGAAGTTTACACCTATAAGTGAAAGAGGAACTTTAGCTTATACGTTTGGAACCAATAACGGGAGAAAATCCTCTTATAACACAGCAGGTGGTAATACAGATGCACGAACTTTATTTAGAGATCCAGTGTTTTTAAATGCACATAAAAATTTAGCTTATTACAGTCAAATAGCTAACACTAGAAGTAATGTTTGGGCTGGGACACAATATCCATCATCTTATCCAACAGATCCATCTAGAGCAGGTATTATTGCAGAAGCAGATTTTTATAAGTTTAGAGGACGCGGTTTAATACAAACTACTTTTAGAAGTACTTATTCACGTCTAATTGATTTTATAAAGAATTATTCAGGAACTAACGCCATATTACTAAGTTATAAAAACAGATGGAGGACCTTAAGTAATCAGGTTATTTTGTCTACAAGTCGAAATACAGATTGGGATGCCTTATTTTTAAATTCTAATTTAGAGTTTCCTTGCTATGCAATTTACAATTTCCAACATAGACGAAATGATTTTTTAAACATTCCTTCAATTAAGTCTAAATTGATTCAAGAATCTACAGTAAGGAGTGGTAGTGGTTCTCTATTTTATGTTGGCTATCGTGTTGGAGGTTCACAAAGATATGGAAGATTGCTAAAAGCAAGAGTACTTCAAATGATAGAAGAGTTAGCCTAGTTTTATTAGTATTAATTTAAAAATTAAAGTTTTCACTTACTTTATATTCCCAACAAATATTCTGCAGCAGCAAAAGGTGTAGTTTGATTATTATCTATTAGCTCAAGTTGTTTTTTAAGCTCAGTTTTAATTTTTTCATTATTAAAAAAATCTGACTTTAAACGAGTTTCGATAGTTTGTAGTAACCAAAACTTATTCTGCTCAGTACGCTTAGTATTAAAGTAATTGTTTTGTTTGGTAATTGTCATGTAGTCAGTAATTACATCCCAAATAGCTGCAATACCTTCATTATTTAAAGCACTACATAAAGTTACTTTAGGTTGCCAGTCAGAGTCTTTTATAGGATACATATGTAAGGCTCTGTTAAATTCGACTTTAGCTAATTTAGCACGTTTAACGTTATCTCCATCTGCTTTATTAATGGCAATAGCATCAGCCATTTCTATAATACCACGTTTTATACCTTGTAACTCGTCTCCAGCTCCAGCTAGTTTTAAAAGCAGAAAAAAGTCTACCATACTATGTACAGCGGTTTCGCTTTGTCCAACACCAACGGTTTCTATAATAATGGTATCAAAACCTGCAGCTTCACAAAGGATAATAGTTTCGCGTGTTTTTCTAGCAACACCACCTAAAGAGTTTCCAGATGCAGATGGACGTATAAAGGCATTTTTGTTTTTAACCAAATCTTCCATTCTGGTTTTATCGCCTAAAATACTTCCTTTTGTAATGCTACTACTTGGATCTACAGCTAAGACTGCTACTTTTTTACCAATGCTTGTAAGATGTGTTCCAAACGCTTCAATAAAAGTGCTTTTACCAACTCCTGGAACACCTGTAATTCCAATTCTAACAGATTGGTTAGCATATGGTAAACAGGTTTTAATTATAGCATTAGCTTGGTCTGTATGTTTAGCATTTTTACTTTCTACTAAAGTAATGGCTTGACTTAGTGCAGTAATGTTTCCTTTTAAAATAGAAGCAACTAAATCTGTAGTAGTACGTTGTAATTTACGTTTGGCTTTAATTTTAGAAATAGCAGTATCGCTAGTAATTTCTGAAGAAGAAACACCTTCGTTTTCTGATAATGCTGATTTCTTATTTGACATATTTTTTTATTTCCACGTTGGCGGAAATCTTTTTATTTAGGTCCAAAAACTAATTTTTTAAAGGAACTTCAATTTTTATATCATCCCAAGCCATAGTCATTTTTAAATCGTCTGTAGAGTTGTCAAAAGCTACAGTAAATTGTTCGACAGTTTTATCTAATTTTTGAGCAGGAACTTTAACTTCAACCACATCAAAATTTGGATCCCAATTTGGTTCCATTTTTTCGTTAACTCCCCAATCATATTGTTTGGAGTTAAACATGACTTTCCAATTATCTTCCATTGGTAAAGTCCAAAGAGTGTATTTGCCTTTAGGTAATGTTACACCATTAATAGATAAATCATGATTAGTTTGGAATGTTGTAGCTTCATTTGCACCAGTACGCCAAACTTTATTAAAAGGGACTAATGCACCAAAAACAGCTCTGTTACGTTTAGAGGGTCTGTTGTAAACGACTTTAACTTCTAAATCGTTTATTTTAATTCCAGCTGTATCTTTAGGACTTAGTGGTTGATTAAACAAACCGGTTTTAGTAAAAAATTGATAGCCTATAACGCCAATTGCAACAATAATTAATAGATATATAATTTTTTTCATTTAAATGTTTACTTGATAAAAGGGATTAATAGTCTAACAAAATTAACCGAAAATTTAGTACTTATAGATGATAACGTTTAAATTATTTAAAAATATTGTACTAAATTGAAAAAAAGTGAAGTTTTTTTGCAACACTTATTTTTTTGTGTCGTCTTTATAATGAACACTAACCAAAAACCAACAAGTGAAAGTCGTTACATTAGATAACATTGAGTTGTGTAAACAAAACAACCGAAAAGCCCAATTACAAGTGTATCAGCAATATTGCGATGCCATGTATAATGTTGCTTTACGATTTGTAAAACACACTGCTGAAGCTGAAGATGTTGTCCAAGATGCGTTTATTAAAGCGTTTACTAAACTACATCAATTTAAAGGCGACGTTACTTTTGGCGCTTGGTTAAAACGGATTGTTATTAATAAAAGTATTGATTACTTAAAATCTAAAAAACAACGTTTAGTTGAATTAGATGAGGTGCACCTTAAAGTAATAGATACTGATACAAATGACAAATGGTTAGTAGAAGACACAACAACTTTAGACGAAATAAAGCAAGCCATTAATAGTCTTCCAGATAAATATAAATACGTAGTAATGCTTTACTTAGTAGAGGGTTATGACCATCAAGAGATTTCTGAAATCTTAAAAATTACAGAAGTAGCTTCACGTACACAATTATCCAGAGGAAAAGTAAAATTGCAAGACCTATTAAAACATAAAGATTATGGCGAAAGATATTAGAGACCTATTTAAAGACGATAACAAGATGTCTAATAAGCAAATGTCAAAAGGACATGAAGTTAGCTTTTTAGATAAGCTAGACAAAGCATTGCCACAAAAAAAGCAATCTAGATGGACGTTTTTAAATATTGCAGCAAGTGTATTGTTAGTGATTGGTTTAGGATTTGGAAGTTACCAGTTATTTAAAAAGGATGTCGATCCTATAAAAGTAGTCAAAAACAACATTCCTAAAACAGAAAACACAATGACGCTTGGAGATATCTCTCCAGATTTAAAAAAGGTTGAAGATTATTATGTAGCTAATATCAATTTAGAGTTATCTAAAATGAAGTTAACACCAGAAAATAAAGAGTTATTTGATGGCTATGTTTTAAGACTAGAAGAATTAAATACAGAATACAAAAGCTTGTCTACAGAGTTGACCGAAAATGGTCCAGATGAGCATACTGTAAATGCATTAATCCAAAATTTAAAATTTCGTTTAAACCTGATGTATCGTCTTAAAGAACAATTAAATCAGTTAAACACAATGGAAGCGTCCCAAGGGTAAGCTTTTTAAAAAACAATAAAAATGAAACAGTTTAAAAATATTAGAATTATATATCTAAATTTAATGCTGCTGTTTGTAACCTTTAGTGTTACAGCACAACAAAAGTTAAGTAAAATAGACCAATCTGTAAGAGCAGACAAAAACGTTACTGTAGATCTAAATACAAGTCATACCAATATTGTAGTAGAGACTTGGAATAAAGATTATATAGAGGTAGAAGCCTATATAGAAAGCAAAAAATTATCAAAAAAAGAGATGCAGAAAGCATTAGATAATTGGGATGTTAGCCTAGATGGAGATTCTGATTATGTAAAAATTACATCAAAAGGCTCTAGAGGAATCTGGTCTGACGACATGAGTGTTACTATTTTAGATGAAGAGTCTATTGAAGCTTTGGCAAATCTTCCAGAAAAGTTAGAGTTAAACCTTGGACCATTATTAAAAGGTTTGGAAAACTTAGAAGTATTAGGAGAGTTACCTGAAAAGTTAAAACTGTTAAATATTCCAAAGTCTCCAGATGGGAATTATAATATCGATTTTGATTATGATAAGTATAAAAAAGAAGGCGAATCGTATTTAGACTCTTGGAGTAAAAAGTACCGTAAAGAATATGGTGAGGAGTATGAAAATGAAATGCGTGCTTGGGCAAAAAGCATCAAACAAGAAGATCTAGATCAATTTGAAAAAGAAATGGAAGAATGGGGAGAAAATCTAGGGAAACAAATGGAAGAAGTTTTTGGAGAAGACTTTGAAAAAAACATGGAAGCTTGGGGAGAAAAACTTGGAAAACAATTAGAAGAGTCTTTTGGTGAAGATTTTGAAAAAGAAATGGAAGCTTTAGGAAAACGTCTTGAAAACGAGTTAGCACCTAAAATAGAAGCTTGGGGAAAACGTTTTGGAGAAGAGTTTGAACGTAAAATGGAAGCAGAGTTTAATGAAGATGGTAATTATAATAGCAATAAAAGCACTAAACTTTTTGAAGATATTGATTACAACACAACAAAAACCATTATTATAAAAATGCCTAAAAAAGTAAAGCTTAAACTTAACGTTAGACATGGCGAATTAAAAATGGCTAACGTATTAGAAAACACTAAAGGAGACATTTCTCATGGATCATTTATAGCTAACCACATTACTGGAGGTAACACCTCCATTAATGTATCTTATGCTAAAGTGGCTGTTAAAGATTGGATGTCTGGAGAGTTAAAATTAAAATATGTAGATGATGCAATAATATCTAATGCTAATAACTTAATATTAAATGCAGTGTCATCAGATATTGAAGTAAATAATTTATCAGGTAACTCAGTCATTAACGGAAGTTTTGGAGATTTATTAATTAATAATATCGCTTCAGATTTTAGTAATCTAAATATTGTTTTAGAAAACTCTGATGCTAAGTTAAAACTGCCAAACACAGATTATAATTTATTTTATAACGGTAATCGTTCAAAATTTAATAACGAAAGCACGTCTAATAAAACCATAAAAAATTATCCAAATAATAATAGTAATACCAGTAAAACTATAGTGATTAATGCAAAATATAGTACAGTAGTTACTAAATAAATTCTGTAAATTTGATTTCAATTTTGTTTTAAAATGAATTCAAATAGTCTTTCTTCTTTTTTAAGTCAATGGTCTTCTAAAGACTTAAATGTCATTGACGCTTCAATACCAAAATCAGATTATATTGCTATAGATATATCCAAAGCCAATCCAGACTTAAATAGCTTTGATGTATCATCTTCATTAGCTTGGGAAAACTATATTACAAATTATCTTTTACAACACAATAAGCAAGTTGCTTTTGGTGGTTATTTAGAACAACGTAATTTATACAATAGAAGCACTTATTTTTCTTCGCAAAGCAAAGCAGAACAACGTAATATTCATTTAGGATTAGATTTATGGTGTCCAGCTAACACAGCAGTTTCAGCATGTTTTGATGGTACAATACATAGCTTTAAAAACAATACTAATTTTGGAGATTATGGACCAACCATTATTTTAGAACATAAAATTGAAAATCAAATCTTTTATACATTGTATGGACATTTAAATATTGAGTCTTTAAATAGTTTTACAAAAGGAGATAAGGTAGCTCAAGGACAAACTATTGCTTATTTAGGTGACGTTTCAGTAAATGGCGACTATGCTCCACATTTACATTTTCAGATTATAAAAGACCTGCAAAATAATATTGGCGATTATCCAGGTGTTTGTTGTTTGGATGATTTAGAGTTTTATAAAGTTAATACTGTTAATCCTGAAGTTGTTTTGGGATTTGATATTATTTAACACACACACACATTTTCTTCTTTAGTTTAGCATTTATAGTTTGTCAATTATTTTTTCTATAAGCTCTGTGGTAGTCGTGTAATCTTCATTGTCTACTTTAGCTACTTCAATAGCAGATTTAGCTTTTTTTAATGCTTTTGTATAATTACCAGTTTTAAACAACAGTGCAGCATGTGTATCTAAGTTAAAATAGTTTTTGTCTAACTCAATAGAACGCTCAACCATTTTAATAGCTTTAAGTAAAACATCAATATCATTATGTTCTTCATAAGCATGCCAAGCTAAAGTGTTTAAACTTGAAGACTTATCCCAAAGACTATCAATAACACTTTGGCTAAACTCGTCATAGTCTCCATGCTTTTCATCTGTATTGTAATAGTCAAAAGAGTCTGCGGTGTCTTCAACAACTACTTCTTCAAGAGGAGCATCTTTATGCATTTCTATTAAAGACATCATTTTTGATTTAGTCATTGAGCCTTCAATTTGTTCTAGATTTGTGCTGTTTTTTATAAACAAATACGTTGGTACTGCTGTTATGTTTAATTCGTCATCTAAAAAGTTTTTATCGATATCAATTTTGTAAAAATTGACTTTACCTTCATATTTTTCTGCTAAGTCTTTCAAGATAGGATCCATGACTTTACATGGAGCACACCAAGTTGCATAAAAGTCCAATACAATAAGTGTATCATCATCGGTTAGCAGATAAGGTTCTGCATTGTCATCGGTTATTTCTTTTTGAGAATAGGCAAAGGTTGCAAATAAACTAATTAGTAAAACAGTTAGTCTAGTTTTCATAATAGCATTTAAGTTTTTAAGGGTTAGTAATAGCGTCTAAACGTGCAAAATACGTTTAAATTATTTTTTTTTAAACTAAATCTCCAAAAACATAACGAGAGGCTAAAGATTTTCCAAAGAAAAATCCAGCTATAGCTAATAAACCATCACTTAGTGAAAACCATAACGCTTTTGGAAGCATAAAAATAGTAACTGCTGTTGCTATAACCATAAGTCCACCAACAATATATGCAGGAATAATACTAGTTTTAGAGATCATTCCAGCAACTAGCATTCCGCAAATAATACCTGCAAAATGCGCAATAACAACAAATACTTTAGCTCCTGTTGGTATCAAATGCATGTTTGCTTTTATTGACTCCATATCCATTGGGTCTACACCATCTGGTAATGGGAAAAAATGATGTCCTATTAGTGTTTCAAATAGAAAAACAACTCCAGATGCAATTACTAAACCTACTATTGTTGCTATAACATTTTTCATAATTATACTTTTTTTATTTCCGTAAACACGAAAATTAATGTTAGTTAGTTCTTTAAAATTACAAAAAAAACCTGAAGATATAATCTTCAGGTTTTTTATTTATTAGATTCCTGTATTTGTAGGAATAACAATTATTTAATCTCTAACTAAAACCCATTCGCCTTTAGCAATTAAAGGTTCTGCTTGTTTGTATTTAACGGTTTTGTTTTCGCCACTCATAACATGTTTGATAGTGACTTTGTCATTACGTCCAATTTTTGGTTGGTCCCTAACAATAGTTTCTACTACTTGTGGTTGACGTTGGGTGTTACCGGCTTCTCTGTTTTGTGCAGCACGTTCGTCAAGATTTTGAATTTCGTCTTTTTGCGTTTTCAAGTTGTCTTTTTTGCGGACCTCTTTTGCTTCACTGATTGTATTAGAGTTGTTTGTAGGTAATTCTCCTTTAAATAAAAATGAAATAACATCTTTGTTTACCTCGTCAATCATTGTTTTAAACAATTCAAACGATTCAAACTTATAAATTAATAAAGGATCTTTTTGTTCATGCACAGCTAATTGTACAGATTGTTTTAGCTCGTCCATCTTACGTAAATTTGTCTTCCAAGCATCATCAATAATGGCTAATGAGATGTTTTTTTCAAAATCTGTAACTAATTGTTTTCCTTTAGTTTCGTAAGCTTTTTCAAGGTCTGTAACTACCTGTAGTGTTTTTGTACCATCGGTAAAAGGTACTACAATACGCTTATATTTATCACGTTGGTTATTATAGACATCTTCAATTACAGGAAACGCAACTTCAGCATTACGCTCCATTTTTTGTTTATAATGTGCAAATGCAGCTTTATAAATAGTTTGAGCAATATCTAAAGCAGACATTTTATTAAATTGGTCTTCTGTTATTGGAGAAGACATAGAGAAGTATCTTATTAATTCAAACTCAAAATTCTTATAGTCATTTGCTGCTTTATTAGTTTCTGCAATGCCTTCTGAAGTATCATAAATCATGTTTGCTAAATCCACACGTAGACGTTCTCCAAATAATGCATGGTAACGACGTTTGTAAACTACTTCACGTTGAGAGTTCATTACATCATCATACTCTAATAAACGTTTTCTAACTCCAAATTGGTTTTCTTCCACCTTTTTCTGAGCACGTTCAATAGATTTAGAAATCATAGAATGCTGAATGACTTCACCTTCTTTTAATCCCATTCTATCCATCATCTTAGCGATACGCTCTGATCCAAATAGACGCATTAAATTATCTTCAAGTGATACGTAAAATTGAGAGCTTCCTGGATCTCCTTGACGACCTGCACGACCACGTAACTGTCTATCTACACGACGCGAATCGTGACGTTCTGTACCAATAATTGCTAAACCACCTGCAGCTTTAACCTCGTCAGATAATTTAATATCTGTACCACGACCTGCCATGTTTGTTGCAATTGTTACTTGTCCTGGCTTACCAGCTTGATCAACAATTTCTGCTTCTTTTTTATGTTGTTTTGCATTTAATACATTGTGTGGTACTTTTCTAATAGATAACATTTTACCTAATAACTCAGAAATCTCGACACTAGTGGTACCAATTAAAACTGGTCTACCTTGTTGAGATAGGTTAGTAACCTCATCAATAACTGCATTATATTTTTCTCGTTTTGTTTTGTATACTAAATCTTGTCTGTCATCACGTGCAATTGGACGGTTTGTAGGAATCTCTACAACGTCTAGTTTATAGATTTCCCAAAATTCTCCTGCTTCTGTTACAGCAGTTCCTGTCATACCTGACAGTTTTTTGTACATTCTAAAATAATTTTGAAGTGTTACTGTTGCAAAAGTTTGCGTAGCATCCTCAATTTTTACATTTTCTTTGGCTTCAATTGCTTGGTGTAAACCATCACTATAACGACGACCATCCATTATACGACCTGTCTGCTCATCCACAATCATTACTTTATTTTCCATGACCACGTATTGTGTGTCTTTTTCAAATAAAGCATAGGCTTTAAGTAATTGGTTAAGGGTATGAATACGCTCAGACTTTACTCCAAAATCTCTAAATAAATCTTCTTTTTCTTCTGCTTCTTCTTCTTTAGATAAACCTTTAGCTTCAATTTTTGAAATTTCAATACCAATTTCTGGCATTACAAAAAAGTCAGGATTGTCTTTTCCAGAAATGTGCTCGACACCTTTATCTGTTAATTCAATCTGATTTGTTTTTTCTTCAATAACATAGTACAATTCTGCATCTACTTTAGGCATCTCACGATTGTTGTCTGCCATGTAAATGTTTTCAGTTTTTTGAAGAATTTGTTTAACACCTTCTTCACTTAAAAACTTAATTAATGCTTTGTTTTTTGGAATACCTCTGTAAACACGTAGTAATTGAAAACCACCTTCTTTAGTGTCTCCATTTGCAATTAGTTTTTTTGCTTCAACTAAAACACTAGTTAAATATTTACGTTGGATACTAACAATGTCTTCTACTTTTGGTTTTAACTCTGTAAATTCATGCTCATCACCTTTTGGGATTGGACCAGAAATAATTAATGGTGTACGTGCATCATCTACTAATACAGAATCGACCTCATCTACAATGGCGTAATGGTGTGGACGTTGTACCAAGTCTCCTGGTGCATGTGCCATATTATCACGTAAGTAATCAAAACCAAACTCGTTATTTGTACCATAAGTAATATCTGCGTTGTAGGCTTTACGACGTGAGTCACTATTTGGTTGATGGTAGTCAATACAATCTATACTTAATCCATGAAAGTTAAATATTGGAGCCATCCAAGCACTATCACGTTTTGCTAAATAGTCGTTTACTGTTACTAAATGCACACCATTTCCAGCTAGAGCATTTAAATATACAGGAAGTGTTGCTACTAAGGTTTTACCTTCTCCTGTTTGCATTTCTGCAATTTTACCTTGGTGCATTGCAATACCACCAATAAGTTGTACATCATAATGTACCATATCCCAAGTAATAGACTTTCCAGCAGCATCCCAAGAATTTGCCCAAAGTGCTTGGTTACCATCAAGTGTTACAAAATCTTTCTCTCCAGAAAGGCTTCTATCAAACTCGTTAGCAGTTACAGCAATTGTAGTGTTGTCTTTAAAACGTTTTGCGGTTTCTTTAACAACAGCAAATGCTTCAGGAAGGATTTGGTTTAATGTCTCTTCTGTAGCAGTATAAGATTGATCTTTGATTTTATCAATTTCTTGATAAATGTCTTCACGTTCATCAATATCTTCTGTAGCTTCTGCTTTAATTTTTAAAGCGTCAATTTTACTATTAAAAGGCTGGCGTGTTTCAGCAATTATAGCTTTAAATTCGTCAGTTTTAGCTCTTAATTGATCGTGTGATAAAGCTTCTAAAGCTTTTTCAAAGGTTTTAATTTTATTTACTAAAGGCGTGATGGCTTTGACGTCTTGTTTAGACTTATCACCAACAAATACTTTTAGGACGGAATTTAAAAAACTCATAGGTTTGTTTTATTTAAGATGAAACGCTAAGTATACTTAGTGTATTCATTTATATTTTTAGTTATTATGAAACCCTCTAACAAGTTAGGAGTTACATTGATTGCTGTTTAGTATTGCTAAATTTTTTCAATTTTAAATTAAAAAACAATAGCTTTTGTTTTATCCTTTTAAAAAGGGTTTAAATATACGTTTTTAGCTTTGTTTGACTAAATTTTAAAGCACAAAAAAAGTCTCTAATCGAGACTTTTTTAATACTATTAAATATTTTTAATATTCATCCTCATTCCAGAGGTAATCTTCGTCAGTTGGGTAATCAGGCCAAATTTCTTCTATAGAGTCGTAAGAATCTCCTTCATCTTCTATTGATTGTAAATTTTCTACAACTTCTAAAGGTGCTCCTGTTCTAATAGCGTAATCTATAAGCTCATCTTTAGTTGCTGGCCAAGGTGCATCACTTAAATAAGATGCTAATTCTAATGTCCAATACATTTATTATATGGTTTTAATTTTTGCAAAAATAAATTTTTCGTTTAAATAGGCAAGAAAAAAGTGGATTATTTTTTCATTAAAATAAAGAACGTTCTTTTTTAACCGAAACTACTTGATAATTAAGTCTTTTGCAGTGTTACTAATCACAGCTCTATATTAAATGAATTACGTTTTTTTAGGAACCCATTTTACTTCGTCTGCTTGTAAGTCTAAGGACAATTTTCGTGCCAATACAAAAAGGTAGTCAGAAAGACGGTTTAAATACGTTAGTGTGTTTGCTTCAAAAGGTTCTAGATCGTTAAGTGCAGATGCTAAACGTTCTGCACGTCTGCATACTGTACGTGCAATGTGACAGAATGACACAGTTTGATGTCCACCTGGTAAAACAAAGTGTGTCATTGGTGGTAAGGCTTCGTTCATGCTATCCATTTCTGTTTCCAACAATGTAATATCATCAGAAGTTATTTTTTCGATATTTAGTCGTTCTTTTCCGTTTTTAAGAATTGCTTTTTCAGGATCCGTTGCTAATACTGCTCCAACTGTAAAAAGTTTGTCTTGAATATCTATAAGTATGTCTTTGTATTGTTGGTTGATGTTTTGGTCTCTAACCAATCCAATGTGAGAGTTTAACTCGTCAACCGTTCCATAACTTTCAATACGTATATGATGTTTTGGTACACGTGTACCACCAAACAATGCTGTTGTCCCTTTGTCTCCTGTTTTGGTATAAATTTTCATATTTTAAAGTTAAAAAGGTTGTTTGTAATATTAAGCCTCTTCTGTTGTATTGTCTTCAGTTGGTGTTTGTGTAGTTTCTGTTTTAGCAACGATTACTTCTTTAAAATTAACAAGTTTATCTTTTAGCTCGTCATTTAAATAGATGTGTTCTACAAGTATGTTGTCATCAAACTCTAGCTCGTTATCCTTTCCACGTTTAGCAATTCTATTAGTAACTGTTAAATAGTTCTCATTATTTTTAGAAGAATATAATGTAAAAATACTGTGGTTCTGGTCTACTGCAGCTGCATAAGTTAATTTTTGAAAAGCACTTGGGTTTGATTGCTCAATGTCTTTAACTAATTCTGGAGCATTATCTAAATAGTTAAAAACTGGTAAATCTTTGCTGTTAAACCATTGGTTACTTAATTCGCAAAAAGGCTCTGCTGCACCATTTGTAAAAATTATTGTTGCACCTATTATTAAAACAGCTTCAATAATCCAAATTATAGTTAAAAAAGTACCACTTACAGCATTAGATCTAATTCCCCAAGTACCATACTCGTTAATGGATCCCATTAACTCAAATAAAGCGCTTGGATTTGTAGCTAATACAACTAGTTGATCAAATTTAACATTACTTGCTGTAATCCCAATTCTGGAGTTTCCGTAGCTTTCTCCCATATTTATTGCTAAATCTACCCAAACAACCCAAGCAGCATATAATGCTACTAAACTTGCTATAAATGAAAAGCCAATTGCTAGCCATTTATTACGGACTTTACCAATTTTTATTACAACGTAGGACATTAGCCAAGCTAATGCAAAACCAACAGCTCCAGCAATAATAAAGTTGACATATATAAACGGAATATACCAAATAGCATAAGAGTAAATAAACCCAAGTATTGGTGCTGCAATTAAAGTAATTAAAATAAAATATAGAATAGCGATTGGTTCAAATTTTCCAGAAGGCGTGTAATACTTTGACATTAAAAAAGTGGTTTATGGTTGTTAGTAAAGCTGAAATATAGGAATATTTTTAGTTAAAAATTTTAATGCATGGATCAAATCTTTAAATCCTGATTTTAAAATGTTCTTTAACTTGTTCTTTTCTAAAGAATACAAAACCAAAATTATAAGTATCAATTGTAACAGTCACTTGTGGATGTTGTTTAATGACTTGCCAAGCATCTGTCATGTCTTTTGACCAATATATATCATCAAAAACAAAAACACTATTGTTATGTTTTGTTTTAAGTAAAGCCTCAAAATAATGTAATGTTGCTTCTTTTTGATGATTACCATCAAAATAAATTAAGTCATAGCTATTTGAAGTTAGTGTTTGAATAATATTACTAAAATCTCCTGTTAGAATTTCGCAATTTTTTAAGTTAAAATTATTGAAACTTTGTTTTGTAAATTTTGAAATATTTGGACAGCCTTCTATAGTTGTTAGTTTAGCTTTTGGATTGCCTAATGCTAAAGCTTGTGTAGCAATTCCAAGAGAAGTCCCTAATTCTAATATAGAGTTAAATTGAAAGTATTGACTTAATCTGTATAATAATTTTACCTCTTTAAAACTGCTTCCAGCTACTTTAGCAAGCTTTGAAATTGGACGTGTATTACTTTTAAAAACTTGACTTCCGGATCCTAAATCTGTAACCTCTATTGTATTGGTGTTATTTGATAATGTATTGATATAGGTTTTAATTATTGTATAATCCGTATGCTTTGTTTTGTCATAAAAACATTTGGTTACTAAATCATATACAAATGGAGAGTGGACACCATGTTGATTGGTTGCACTTTTTAAAAATTTTAAATAGGATTGTATTTGATGTGATTTGCTCATTAAAACTAAATGGTTCTCGATACAATTTGTTCATGCTTCACAAATCACTCGAACTGACGTTATGTTTTATAATTTTTAGTTTTGCTTACTGTTTACTAAATCAACCTTCCATTTTTTCAGTCAACTCTAACCATCTCATTTCTTTCTCTTCTATTGTATCGATAATACTTTGGATTTTAGAAGATAATTCTGTGATTTTATCTTGAGTTAAATCTGGATTTAAAAATTGTTGTTCAATCTCTTTTTTATCAAACTCTAAAGACTTGATTTTACTTTCTAAATTTTTGTATTCTTTTTGCTCATTATAAGACAAAGTAATGTTATTGTCTTTTTTCCAGTTTTTCTTTTCTTTTTTATCGTCTGTATTTTTACTTTCTGGTGCTTTGCTATCTTCATAAGCACGATAATCGGAATAGTTTCCAGGAAAATTTTCTACTTTACCTTCTCCTTTAAACACTAAAAGGTGGTCAACTATTTTATCCATAAAATAACGGTCGTGAGACACTACAATTAGACATCCAGGAAAATCTAATAAGAAGGCTTCAAGGACATTTAATGTTACAATATCTAGGTCGTTTGTAGGTTCATCAAGGATTAAAAAGTTAGGATTTTGAATCAAAACAGTACATAAATATAAACGTTTGCGTTCTCCACCACTAAGTTTTTCTACAAAATCGTATTGCTTTTTTCTGTCAAATAAAAAGCGTTCTAATAATTGCTGCGCACTTATTTGTCGTCCCTTTTTTAACGGAATATAATCTCCAAATTCTCTAACAATATCAATTACTTTTTGACCAGGTTTTGGTGTGATACCAGATTGTGTATAATATCCAAATTTGACAGTTTCTCCAATAATAATTTTACCACTATCTGGTTGTGTAGTTTGGGTTAACATATTTAGAAACGTAGATTTTCCTGTTCCATTTTTACCAATAATACCAACACGTTCTGCCCTTTGGAAGTTATAGTTAAATTGATCTAATATGATTTTGTCTTTAAATGATTTGGATAGTTTGACAAACTCAACAATCTTACTACCTAAGCGTTCCATATTTAATTCTAACTCAACAACATGGTCTTTTCTACGTTGACTGGCTTTATGTTTGATTTCTGTAAAATCGTCTATTCTAGATTTAGATTTTGTTGTACGTGCTTTTGGCTGACGACGCATCCAAACTAATTCTTTCTTAAATAGTTGTTTAGCTTTTCCAGTTTCTATTTGCTCTCTTGCAATACGTTCTTCTTTTTTTTCTAGATAATAAGAGTAGTTACCTTTGTAGTTGTATAATTGACCATGATCCAATTCTATAATTTCGTTACAGACACGTTCTAAAAAATAGCGATCGTGAGTAACCATAAATATGGTAATGTTTTCTTTTGCAAAAAAGGCTTCAAGCCATTCAATCATTTCAAGATCTAAGTGGTTAGTAGGTTCGTCTAAAATTAATAAATCTGGCTTGTTAATTAAAGCGTTAGCAAGACTTAAACGTTTTTTTTGTCCTCCAGATAGAGCACTAATTTTTTGCGAAAAATCTTCAAGTTTTAATTTAAAGAGTATTTGTTTAAATTGAGTTTCAAAATCCCAAGCATTGTGTCTATCCATTTGCTCGAAGGCTTTTTGGTAAGCAACTTCATCTTCTGGATTTTGTAATGCTTTTTCGTAATTTTTAATAATATCCAGAATAGGATTGTCTGCTGTAAAAATGGTTTCTTCTATAGTTAAACTAGCGTCTAGTACAGGTTCTTGAGGTAAAAAAGCAACTTTAATATCTTTTCTGTAAATAATATTTCCAGTGTCAGGTGCATCAAAACCTGCTAGCATATTTAAGATGGATGTTTTTCCAGTTCCGTTTTTTGCTACAAATGCAATTTTTTGATCTTTATGCACGCTAAAGGATATGCCTTCAAATAAGGTTAGTTCGCCATAAGATTTGGCTATATTTTCAACAGTTAAATAATTCAAAGTATTGTTTTTTACAAAGATGGGTTTAAAATAGTGAAAAGTGAAAAGTTTAAAGTGAAAAGTTGTAATATGAAAGCTGAAATTTATGATCTACTAGATTAATTTTTAAAATATAAAAAAACAAGACTTCATTTTTGTGCTAAATATTAGATTAAAAACCAAAAACACCGATAAATGTTTTGTTTTTCACGATGAAATGCTATATTTGTCAATAATCAAAAGCCTCAATATGAAGCAAATTATAGTATGTATAGTTGTAGTACTTAGTCTTTTAAGTACTTCGTGTATAACTAATAAAGACGTGGTGTACCTACAGGATAAAGGTACAATTGTTGACGATTCCCTTCAGATCAAAGCTCTGGCTACTCCATATAGAGTGCAGATTAATGATATTTTAAGTGTCAGTATTAAATCTACTGACAGTGAGCTTAAAAAGCTTGTAGAAGTTTTTCAGCCTACAGAACAGGTCGCTAATACAACTGGAAATCAAAGTTTATATTTTAATGGTTTTACTGTTGATTTACATGGTAATATAGAGTTTCCTATCCTTGATAAAGTAAATGTTTTAGGTTTTACTACAGATGAAATTGAAGAAAAAGTAAAGGAAGCTTTACTTGATAAATATCTAAAAGATATCTCAAAAATATTTGTAACTGTAAAATTAGCAGGTTTAAGGTATACAATTACAGGAGAAGTAGGAGGAGGAGGAGTGTTAACCTTGTTTCAAGATCGCGTTAACATAATAGAAGCCTTAGCCAATGGAGGAGATATTTTACCAACAGGAGACCGTAAGGATGTTTTGGTTATAAGACAATATCCAAATGGACAAAAAATTCATCATATAGATTTAACAGATGTTGCAGCCATGAAGTCGCCATATTATTACATACAACCTAACGATATGATTTTAGTAAAACCTCTTAAGCGTAAAGCATTGGGAGCAGGTCAAACAGCAACACAAACGTTTACTACCATAGCAAGTATATTTTCGGTTTTGATTTCTACTTATTTCTTAGCTAAAAACCTTTAATAGTTATTATGAAAGAAGAATTTGATGTTATAGACTCTAGTCCAGCATTTGATGTTAAAGCGTTTTTGTTTAAGGCACTAAGTTATTGGAAGCTTTTTGTCTTATTTGTAGGTATAGGAATTTTTATTGTATATCAGCAAAATATTAGAAAGCAACAATCGTATAGATTAAGTACAAAAGTATCAATTGAAGAAGATAAAAACCCATTATTTACATCTAATACTAACTTAACCTTTAATTATGGAGGTGTATCTTCCAAAGTACAGACTACAATTAATACGTTACAATCAAGAAGTCTGCATGAGCAAGTTGTTGATAGCTTACAATTTTATGTTCAATATTTAAAGCAATCGCGTTTTAGAAAAGACGATATTTATAAAGCTGCACCTTTTAGGTTTGTACTTGAGCCTGATGCTTATCAAGTGTTAAATCAATTTATAAAGGTTACTTTTTTAGAGGATAATAATTATACTTTAGAATTTAATTTTGAAACAACTTCAGTTGCTGCACAAAATTATAACGATTATACAATTAAGACATTAGATGTTAATCAAGGTATATTTACAAAAAAGTATTTATTAGGCGACACTATTGATTTGCCTTT